>JAAXGF010000375.1:0-9842 GCA_012267605.1 Alphaproteobacteria bacterium
GATCAGACCTGGGCAGTTACAAATATATAGCGTCCGGTGTATGGTGTTTATTTATTGTTGTCGTTTTTGTTTTTTTGATAATGGTGGCTCATTGAGTGGCCTAAACATGGTCCTTGGGGCACCCCCCATTTTTGTCAGGGGGTCCCTCTCGTAGATGGGGGCACCTTCCATATCGCAACCCACCTTCACTCCTGGGGGGCTACCAGCTAAGAAAGGGTCAGCCTAACTGACGGTTGCTACCCTATGGGAAGGGGCGGGGTCTCAAGGCCCGATCAGACCCCATTCATGGACGTTTTCGTGTGCATAGAGTGTGCACACCAATGTGAAAGTCCCCCAAATATCCCCTAACCCATTGAAAAAACTGGTGGGCGCTGCTGGGATTGAACCAGCGACCCCCGCCGTGTGAAGACGGTGCTCTCCCGCTGAGCTAAGCGCCCTTGGTGCGGCCATGGGGACGAATTCGCCGGGTCCCGACCGTGACGGTGGGAATCTAATACGTCTCCGTGGTTTAGGCTGTCAAGGGGGGCGCCCATCGGCCCGTCACCGGGTCTTCACGTCCGCTTGGTGCTTGGCGCTTCTCGGAACGGCCGTTTTAATATATAGCCAACGGGTTATCGCGTAGGATGCTCTCTCGGCGCGCCGCCTAGTGATTTGGCGCGTGCTGGAGAGCCGGTGCCATTAACGCCATTTGCCAAGCGTCTATCCCATGAAGTTGCCATGACCAGCCCATCTCTCGCCGCGATTATTCTTGCCGCGGGCAAGGGAACGCGAATGAAATCGCGGCTGCCCAAAGTTCTGCACCCGCTCGCCGGCCGGCCTCTGGTCGCCCATGTCATCGCCGCGGTCGAAACCCTGGCGCCCGAGCGGGTTGTGGTGGTTGTCGCGCCCGGCATGACCGACGTCGCCGAAGTGGTAGCGCCCCACCAAACGGCGATCCAAACCCGTCAGCGCGGTACGGCGGATGCCGTTGGTGCGGCGCATGCCGCACTGTCGGGATTTACCGGCGATGTTCTCGTACTCTATGGCGATACGCCGTTGATTACCAGCGAAACCCTCACGGCCCTGGTCGCGGCGCGAACCGGCCCCGGCCAACCGGCGGTGGCTGTACTCGGCATGCGTCCGGCCGATCCCGGCGCCTATGGGCGGCTGGTGTTGGCGGACGACGGCTCTCTTTCGGAAATTGTCGAGTTTCGCGACGCCACGCCAGAGCAAAAAGCGATCGATCTCTGCAACTCGGGTGTCATGGCGGTCGATGGCGCTCGTTTGTTCGAATTGTTGGCGGCGGTGAGCGACGACAACGCCAAGGGCGAATTCTATCTGACCGACATCGTTGGCTTGGCGCGCGAGCGGGGCTTGGGTTGCGCCGTCGTCGAGGCCGATGCCGATGAACTCATTGGCATCAATTCGCGGGCGGAGTTGGCCGAAGCCGAGGCGATCGTGCAAAATGGATTGCGCGGCGCCGCCATGGCCGAGGGGGCAACACTGCGCGATCCGGCAAGCGTATTTTTCAGCCTTGATACGGTTTTGGGGCGCGACGTGGTGGTCGACCCTTGGGTGGTTTTCGAGCCCGGGGTGGTAGTCGGGGACAACGCGCACATTCGCGCCTTTAGCCACATAGAAGGGGCGACGATCGAAGCCGGCGCCACAATCGGGCCATATGCACGTTTGCGCCCAGGCGCGCGGATCGGTCCCGGTGCCCGAGTTGGCAATTTTGTCGAAGTCAAGAACGCGGAGTTGGAGGCCGGGGCCAAAGCCGACCATCTCAGCTATATCGGTGACGCCCGGGTGGGAAGTGACGCCAACGTCGGCGCCGGTACCATCACCTGCAACTACGACGGTTTCGACAAGGCACGCACTGACATTGGAAGCGGTGCCTTCATCGGTTCCAACACCGCGTTGGTGGCACCGGTAACCGTTGGTGATGGCGCCATCGTCGGCGCCGGTAGCGTGATCAGCCGGGATGTGCCGGAGAATGCTTTGGCGTTGACTCGCGCACCCCACGCGGAAAAACCGCTTTGGGCGGAGCGGTTTCGCGGCCGCAAGAGCGCGAAACACAAGGAAAAGGGATAGGGCGCCATGTGCGGGATCATCGGCGTCGTAGGCGTTAATCCCGCCGCGCCCTTGCTATTGGACGGGCTTAAACGCCTCGAATACCGGGGTTACGATTCAGCCGGCATCGCGACCATCTCGGGCGACGGCATAGACCGGCGCCGGGCCGAGGGCAAGCTTGTCGAACTCGAAAACGTTCTAACAGAGGCCCCCTTGGACGGAGAAGTCGGAATTGGCCATACGCGATGGGCAACCCATGGCGCGCCGACGACGGCAAACGCCCACCCTCACGCCAGCGCCCGGGTCGCCGTCGTGCACAACGGCATCATCGAAAATTTCCAAGTTCTGCGCCAAGAACTGTCGGCGCGCGGCCACGTATTTGAAACCGATACCGACACCGAGGCGATCGTTCATCTGATCACCGATTACCTCGACGATGGTATGACCCCGGCTGTGGCGACGGCGGCGGCGCTAAAACGCCTGGAAGGTGCATTTGCTCTGGCGATCTTATTCTCCGGGGAAGAATCCTTGGTGATCGGCGCCCGGCGCGGCAGTCCGCTGGCAATCGGGTACGGCAAGGGCGAGATGTTCATGGGCTCGGACGCCCTGGCTCTGGCTCCCTTGACCAGCAGGATCAGTTACCTCGACGAGGGTGATTGGGTCGAGCTGTCCCACGATGGCGCGATCGTCCATGATGCGAACGACCAAGTGGTTGAACGCCCGGCGCAATCGACGTCCTTGTCAGGCGCGGCGATCGGCAAGGGCAATTACCGACATTTCATGCTCAAGGAGATTTACGAGCAACCGGCGGTGATCGGCGACACCCTGACCACCATGTACGACCCTGTGTCGGGCGCCATTCGCTTGCCCGAGCTGCCCTTCGACTTGGGCACCCTGAACCGTATCACCATCATTGCCTGCGGGACCTCCTATTACGCGGCTCTAACGGCGAAGTATTGGCTTGAAAAGTTTGCTCAAATCCCGGTCGAGATCGACATTGCCTCCGAATTTCGCTACCGCACGGCGCCGATGCCGCCGGGTGGCCTGGCTTTGTTCATTTCACAATCGGGGGAAACCGCTGATACCTTGGCCGCCCAGCGTTACGCTCGCGACCGCAAACAGCATATCGTAGTGCTAGTGAACTCAGCGGAGAGCTCTATGGCGCGGGAGTCGGACGTGGTCCTGCGCACCCGTGCCGGACCGGAAATCGGTGTCGCATCGACCAAGGCGTTTACGACCCAGTTGGTCGCCCTTGCTTGTTTCTCATTGGCCACTGCACGTCGGCGCGGGACAATCAGCCGCGACGAAGAAGTGCGGTTGTCGAAAGGAATCATCGAAGTACCGTCACGTGCGGCGGAGGTTCTGAATCACGACGAACGTTTGCGGGAGCTGTCGGAGGATCTGGCCCGGGCCCCGGACATCATTTATATCGGTCGCGGCACCGGTTATCCCATTGCCCTGGAAGGCGCCCTCAAGCTTAAAGAAATTTCCTACATCCACGCCGAGGGCTTCGCCGCCGGGGAACTCAAGCACGGACCGATCGCGTTGATCGACCAGGGCGTCCCGGTAATTGTCATTGCGCCCAGCGATTCCCTGTTCGAAAAGACCGCCTCGAACATGCAAGAAGTCATCGCCCGCGGCGCCAAGGTCGTCTTTCTGAGCGACGCGAAGGGCGTTGAGGCTCTCGGATCCCTGGCGGCGGCGACCATCGAACTCCCCGCCGTGAATGCCTTCGTAGCGCCCATACTCTACGCCATTCCGGTACAGCTTCTCGCCTACCATGTCGCCGTGATCAAAGGAACCGACGTTGACCAACCGCGAAACCTGGCTAAATCCGTTACGGTGGAATGATTTGGGCGGAGCGTTTGGATCGACCGAAAAAAACAATCCTCTTCCCTACGGGAGTGGGTATTGACGGGCCGCTTTTCCACGGGCGCGAGAGAGTTCGTGGCCGCTGTTCTGGCATTCGGCCTATCCTTCCAATCGAAGGCCGAACAAACGGTACTGCGGCTGACTTTACAGCTGCCCATTACCAACCCCATCGGTCAAAACGTCGTCGCTTTCAAGGAGCGGGTGGAAAGCCGAAGCGACGGCGACATCCGCGTCGAAATTTATCCTTCGGCCCAGCTTTACCGAGACAAGGAGGTTCCTCAGGCGGTGGCGTCCGGGGCAGTGGACATGGGTGTGGCGTCGCTGACCCGATTTGCCGGGACTAGGCCGGCGGTCGACCTTTTTTATCTCCCCTTTCTCTTCGATGGCATCGACAACATCGCCGAGGTTACTGCACCTGGCCATCCAATCCGTGATACCCTGGATGCGCAAATACTTTCGACCGGTGCGCGGTCGTTGTGGTGGCAACCGTTCGGGCCGGCCATCATGTTGGGTAAGGACGACGTGCTCGACCACCCCAGCCGAATCAAGGGCAGGAAAGTTCGGGTTTTCGGAAAAACCTTGGGTGAATTTGTCCGCGCCGCCGGTGGCGCGCCTGTACTTCTCTCAGGTTCGGAACAGTTTCTCGCTTATCAGCGGGGTACCGTCGATTTCGGTATGACTGGCGTGACCGTGGTCAAGAGCCGCAAGCTTTACGATGTGATGAACACTTTGACCAAGACCAACCACGCGGCGATCGAATTCGTGGTTCTGATCAACGAAGGCGTTTGGCAGCGTATCGGTGTTGGCGCCCGCAGTATTCTCAGCAACGCCGCAGTCGAATCCGAACGGGAATTGCGCCGATCGTACGCCGCCCTGCACGAAGAAACCCTGGAATGGCTGGATGATAAGATGACGGTACGCGAACTCTCGTCGGAGGGGGTCGAGGCCTGGCGGGGGGTCGCTGCGCCCGTGTACGACAAATACGTCGAGCGATCCGGTGACATCGGGCGCATGTTGCTTGAGGAAGCCTGCGCGCTCGATTAGTCCGTAAGATCGGCTAGGGGATCGGGGAGCGCGGATGGGGACAGCAAACAGATTTGGTGAATTCTGCGGACGGGCCGCGGCCTGGGCGTTTGTTGGTGTCGGTGGGGTGCTCGCCTATGAGGTCGTTATGCGCTACGTATTCGGTGCGCCGACCATTTGGGCCGAGGAAATCGCGCGCATGGTTCAGATTTGGGCGAGTTATCTCGCCGCCGGGTTTATCTTGGCGCAACGGCGGATGATCCGTGTCACCGTCGTGACGGATCGCCTGCCTCCCCGGCCAAAACGCTGGGCCGAAGGATTTTCCCTATTGTGGATTGTTGGTTTTTGCCTGGTGGCGGTTTGGTACGGCGCCGAGGTGGCAATCGAATCGATAGACATTGGCAGGGCCAGTTCGACCATGCTCGGGCTTCCCCAATGGGCGACGGAGTTTGCAATTCCGGTTGGATTTGGCCTCCTCCTCACCCAAGCGCTGATCCAGCTTATCGATCTGGTTCGACCAACGGACGGTCGGGAAGAGCCGAATCATTGAGTGGGTTCGTCGTTGCCCTGGCGCTTTTCGCGCTGCTTCTGGCAGGGGTTCCCATCGCGATTGCACTTGGTGGTTTGGGTCTCATCATGTTGTGGGCGGCTGGGTTCTCACTGGTCATCGTGCCCCAAGCGTTGCACGGTGCCCTAGATAATTTTGTTCTTCTCGCGGTCCCGTTGTTCCTACTCATGTCCAATGTCATGCTCAAGGGCGGCATGGGCCACGATCTTTATGCCGCGGTGCAGAGCTGGGTTGGCCATTGGCCGGGCGGCCTGGCCATCGCGACGATTGTATCTTGTGCGTTGTTCGCTGCTCTGTCGGGTAGCTCGGTGGCCACCGGTGCGACCATCGGAACCGTCGCCATTCCGGAGATGATTCGTCGCGGCTACGGACGGTCCTTCGTATTCGGTTTGCTCGCCGCCGGGGGAACTTTGGGAATCCTAATTCCGCCGTCGATCCCGATGATTATCTTCGGCGTCATCGCCGAGCAATCCATCGTCGACCTTTTCCTCGCCGGCGTCGGACCGGGCCTGACCTTGGCCGTTCTGTTCTCCGGCTATGCCATGATTCATGCGCGACGCGCCGGTACCCTCATACCGGAAAAAGCGGCCCCTTGGCGCGAACGCCGCCGTTTGAGCTTACGTGCGTCGCCCAGTTTGATCTTGGCGGCGATAATTCTTCTCGGTATTTACGCTGGCGCCTTCACGCCCACCGAGGCTTCCGCCGTCGGACTGGGGTTGGCCATTTTCATAACCGTCGTCATCCTACGCTCGCTCGACTGGCCGCAATTTAAGGAGGCGGTTGTGGAAAGCGCGCGCACGACGGTCGCCATCTTTCTCATTCTCTCCGGGGCAAAAATTTTTGCCAAAGCGATTACCCTCTACCGAATTCCGCAAGATGTTTCCGGCTTGATTTCGGGCGCTGTTGGGGACGCCGGGCTGTTTATCGTCGCCGTGTGCGCAGTGCTGCTGGTCATGGGGTTGGTACTCGAGGCCCTATCCATGTTGGTCATCATGGTACCGGTGTTTTTGCCGACGGTAGTAGCGCTCGGCATTGACCCAATTTGGTTTGGTGTACTTTTCGTCATCATGATCGAATGTGCCCTGATCACACCGCCCGTGGGTCTCAACCTCTTCGTTATTCAAGCCGTGGGCCGGGCGCACATGGCTGAGGTCGCGCGGGGGGTGTGGCCCTTCGTCGTTATTATGCTGTCGGTGGTCGGGCTCATATCGATCTTTCCGCAACTCGCTCTTTACATCCCTTTCCATTTGCTCTGATTCCTCGCTGAGGCGGCATTTCGCCCGAAAGGAGAGAAATTTACGCATATTTAACGTAGCTCATCGAGACTGCATGAGCATTCCATCCGACAAACGGTAATATTCCCATGGCAGATCTCTTGACCAGGCTAGAAGCAGAGGCCATTGCCCAGACCCGGGCCGAAAAGCGTGTCATCATGCGGCTGTTGGCGTATTGCGACGCCCTGCGCGGCGAACGTCCGTATCCGTCTCTCGAAGACTTCAATCCCGATGCGGTTACTGGATTTCATCCTTTCGCTTTCGTGCTTGATGCTGGCGAAGACCGAAAGGACCCGGTCATTCGTTTTCTTGGCGAGAAATTGATCGAAGACTGCGGTCGCGACTACGTTAATCAACCGATTTCCGCGGTGCCGCGAGGTTGCTTGCTGATGTGCGTCGCCGACATGTTCGATCGTGTGTTCGAATCCGAGGGACCTGTAATTGTTGAATCGAACTTTGTCGACTGCGAAGGGCGGGATCGCATGTTTCGCGCGTTGTTCATGCCGTTCGGTGATGACGGTGCAACCATCGAGTCCGTCGTTGGCGTGATCAATTCGAAGCTTAAGTCGTCAAAACCGAATTTGAGCGTCGTTGATGCCGAGGAATCCAACGGAAATGTGAAGAAAGGTCCGGCGAATCTGGCAGATCATTTGGCCCAATGCCAGGCATTGGCGGCACAATTTCAGCAGGCCCATGAGCGCAGCCGACGAGCCCTCTATGCGGCGCTGGAACGCGCCTACGCTTTTTTTTTCAAGCAGAGAACGATGCCGAGGCTTACGCCGAGCTGCTAGCGGAAGCTGGACTTAAGCGGCAGGAACGTGCGCCGTTCACGCCCTTGGTCAAGCTTGTTTTTGGCGTGAACTACGATAAGACACGGCTATCCGAATACGCGGCAGCGCTCAGCCTGGCGAAGCGCCAGGGGCAGACACCAGAAACGGTGAATGCGTTCTTCGAAGATTATCCCGGTGGCGTCAAAGGTTGCGTCAAAGCCGAACGGTCGCACCGTAGGATATCGAGTGGCGACAGGCCACAGTCCCACCAAAATGAATCAAGAAACGAGGATAGCAGCGAGGCATTCGACGCGCTGCGGAAACTTCCGGCCATGGGCGAAGTCATTGATCTCGGCGCGGACGCGGCGGAATTCGTCGTCGCCATTGGGCGCAGAACCCCCGAGCGGCCTGGCACCATGGAGATTGTCGACATCGTGGACACCAATTCCTCGCTCGTCGAGACCATTCTAAAACACGCTGCGAAAACCGCAGCCGAAAGGTTGAAGGCCGCGCACTAAAAATTCTCTTTTCGACGGCTTTGCCGGGTTGCAGCTTGCGAGAGTCGTCATTGCCCGTCAAGCGCCCCGGCGTTTCGGAGCCGACGCGATCGGCACCGGCTCAGTAGGCTGTACTTTCGCCGTGGCCTCAGGTGAGGACAGATCCTTGATACGCCGTCCGCGTATCGCGGAATCCGCGGCCTCCGCCCGCTCGCCCAGCACGGCGTCCACCGAGGGCAAAGCAGGCAAGCGCGAAAACGCCAGGCTGGAAATCTCATCCGCTGATCGCACGGATTCCAAAACATCACCGACGCAGGTCTCGTCCAGTGGCTTGGCCGGCAGGTAAGCTGGCGGATCGTCGTTCGTCGCAGCTAGCAAACCGCCTGCTTGAAGGTTGGCGATGACGAGTTCCATGGCAGCGACGGGGACGCCCAAACGCCGGGATAGATCGCCCATCGTCCATGGCTGGCGTTCGGAATAAAAATTTTCGCCGACGGCATGCATTACGAGCAGCGCCAATTTCTCTCGCACCCGGCCGCTCAGTCGCAAAATCCCGCGTTGCAGAGAACGATATTCCGGGTGCTGGTGATAAAAGGCGATGCTCGCACCGGCCAAAAGAATCAACCAACTGAGGTAGAGCCAGAGCAAGAAGATGATCAGGGTGGCGAAAGCTGAGTAGATTGCCGTGTAATTGACCGAACTGACCACGAAAGAGGCGAACACCCAGCCCATCGATTCCCAGAGGAAGCCGGCTACGAGGGCGCCGACGAACGCGGATCGCGCGCGCACTCTGGTGTTTGGCATGAAGACATAGATGAAGGAAAAGGCGGCGATGATCAGGCAGTAGGGCACCAATTTTCCCAAAAACTCGAGGAGGGCGCCGACTGTTTCGTAGGCTGCCAAGCTCTCGACAACCGGGGTGTGCAAAATCGAAGCCGTGATACCGAGGGAAGAAAAGACGAGCAGCGGGCCGATGACGATGACGCTCAAATATCCGCTGAACCGTTGCGCAAGGGAGCGGTGCTGATTGACGTGCCAAGCGAAGTTGAAGGCTCGCTCGATCTTCTGCATGAGCGAAATAACGGTAAAAATCAGCAAGGCGAGGCCGAGCGAGCCGAGCACCCCGGCCTTGACGTTTTCGACAAATTCGATGATCCGGTCGCTGATTTCCATCCCCTTGTCGCCCAAGGGCTGGAGGAGATTTTGCAGGAATGGTTCGACCTGATTGTGGACCCCAAAACCCTTCAACACCGAAAAACTAATGGCCAACAACGGCACCAAAGATAGCAGTGTCGTGTAAACCAGGCTCATGGCACGCAGGTTGAGCTGCCCATCGGTGGTCAAATCGCGCACTGTGGCGGCACAAGACCGCAACACTTCGAACGGCACCACGGCATAGCGCGGCCATGTGTCCGTATCGATGTCCCAGATCGCTCCGTCGAGGAGGTACTTTTTGATTTTCGCGACGGCGTCGCGTGGATCGATCGCCATGTTCGCGGCGGCCTCTCTGCTGCCTGAATTCCCTAGAATACCATCGCCGGGAGACGTGCGGAAAACGAAATCGACGGTCGGTTGGCCTGGCTCAGGAGATCAGATCACACCAGCTTCGTTGCGAAGCTTGTCGACTAGTTCCGCCGCGTTCGACACTAAGGTACCGGATGCGCGCGCCGGAGGTTCCTCGATCCGCAGGGTTTGAATTCGAGGAGCGACGTCCACTTCCAGTTCCCCAGGAGTCAAATTGGCGATCGGCTTGCGCCGCGCCTTCATGATGTTCGGTAAAGACGCGTAC
>JAAXGF010000375.1:9907-19694 GCA_012267605.1 Alphaproteobacteria bacterium
GACGCGTACCGTGGCTCGTTTAGGCGAAGATCGGTGGTCACAACCGCCGGCAAGGTTGCGGCGGTGGTTTCCAATCCGTTGTCAACTTCCCGAGTAGCCACGGCGCGCCCGTCCGCGATGGCAAGCTTGGACACGAAGGTAGCTTGTGCCCAGCCTAAGAACGCCGCAAGCATTTGCCCCACTTGGCTACAGTCATCGTCAATCGCTTGCTTGCCCATGATCACCAATTTAGCGTCTTCGCGCTTGGTTGCCGCCGCCAAAATCTTCGCCACGGCCAAGGGCTGTAACTCGGTTTCGCAAGCTACTAGAATTCCCCGGTCTGCGCCCATTGCCATCGCGGTGCGAATGGTTTCCTGGCAACGGGCATCGCCTAGAGAGATAGCCACCACCTCGTCGGCGGTTCCGCTTTCACGCAAGCGAAGAGCCTCTTCCACGGCGATCTCGTCGAACGGGTTCATCGACATTTTAACGTTAGACGTGTCGATACCTTCGCCGGTTACGCGGATAGTTACGTATGGGTCAACAACGCGTTTGACGGGCACCAGGAGTTTCATTTCGTACTCACAGCCAGATTCATGTGCCGAACGACCGAGGCGGGCGCCGGCCGTTCCGAGATGATGAACACCTTATCGTCTAACGATTCGCGCCGGGTTGCCAAAGCACGTCCCCACCGTCGTTGATATGCCGCGACAGCACGAAGAGATGATCGGAAAGCCGATTGATGAATTGGATCGCCACGGGATTAACTGCGTCCTTCTCGGCCAAGGCGACAACGGCGCACTCGGCGCGGCGCGTCACCGTACGGGCGAGGTGCAGTTGCGCTGCGGCACGGTTGCCGCCCGGCAGTACGAATGAATCGAGCGGTTTCAAAGAGGCATTCAGGGCGTCGATTTCGCGCTCAAGCCGATCTACCTGTTGGCTTTGGACCCGTAGAACTGTTGATCCATTCTCGGCCTCCGGCCGGCAAAGATCGGCGCCCAGGTCGAAAAGGTCGTTTTGAATGCGGGCCAACATGGCGTCGGCGTCGCCGGAAGTATCGCACCGGGCGATTCCGATCGCCGCGTTTGCCTCCTCGACGGCGCTGTACGCGAGGACTCGCGGATGGGTCTTCGGCACCCTTAGGCCGTCGCCCAGAGATGTCATACCCTGGTCGCCGCCCCGAGTGTAGATGCGGGTTAGCTTGACCACCTGCTTTCGATCTACGGTCCCGTCAAAAGGAATAGCGCGAACAACAGCAGCACTGCGACCGCCTGCAGTGTAACTCGGGCGCGCATCAACTTGTTGCCGTATTTGGCGTTGAATTCGCCGCCGCGAAGCATGGTGACGACACCGAGAATGAGCACACCCAAAGTCGCGGCCAGGGCAACGCCAACGAAATAGGGCAGGACGTCGAGTAAAAATTCCATAGCGAAACACTAGGACCCAACGTACCGCCGACGTCAAGTGCCGATAGGGTCCCGGGACCCTATCCCCCTTATCAACGGCAAGCCTGTTCCCCAAGTGACATCAGCCCCAATTCAGCGAATACTCGTTGAAACATCGGCACTAGGCCATCATCTTGGCGATTCACTTGGGATTCGATAGAGACCGCAGTCATGGCCTCTGACTTGGACATGAAACTTCGGCCGGCGAGTGGGCCGGAATGGCAGTGATAACCCCCGTGCAATGGATTCAGGTGGCAACCGTGCATATCCAAGTTCGCTGTATGCGGACACGCCGGCACTGGAATATGGGCGACCGCTAAGGCGAGGCCGAACAGCATTAACAAGCGTTTCATTGGGCATGACCTTCCGCTCAACGCCCGCATCCTATGAACCAGGGCCGTTGGGGTCAACGCCGCGATTGATATGGCGCAGGTGACAACGTCAGGCAACAGGGTGGGTGACAATTCGACACCACCCGATGTTGCATTTTCGTGCTAAAAGGCGTGTTCCCAAGCAACCGGTTTTGAGGGCACCTGAGCGGGCGTCTCTTTTTTCCACCGCATTCGACACCATTTCCATTATAGCGGTGGAGAAGGGAGTTCGCGGTGCGCACGCTGTTTTGGGTGCTCATCTCGGTGCTTCTCGCTTTCCCGGGTCTAGGTGGCGAAATCGCATATCAGGATTCCGAGAAGGGCGGGGGAGAACTTATTGTGCCCACCGAACGGTCGTCCGACCCGGTCAACATCTTCGGCGACTTGCGCAAGATTTTTCGACGGCCGAATACGATGGAGACAATGTTTTGGTGGGACCGCATGGTACGCGGGGAGGTTGGTTGGGATCGTTTCTTTGTTCTTTGTGCCCTAAGAGACGGGAATTGGAAATCCTTGGGAGAAATCCGCGGCTACTTCGATATTCACCGGCCTGGCGTCCATTCGATCGTAAGTTTGAACAAATTAGTCATCCTTATGGCCGGCAAACCCATAGTCGAGAATGCGCCGCGCCACCGGAACAGCCCCAAGGGCCATCCCGGCGAAGGTTGGTTGGAAAAGAAACGAAACGCCGAATATAGAGGTGTGAACTCAAAATGGCGGATAGAACGGAGCGTCTTGCCTCTGCTCTATTTTTTGCTAATGGGCTGTCCCGAGGAAAACAGCTGTCAGTGATCGATGTGATCCAATGCTATTCGCGATCACTACGTCACCCAATATCGACAGCCGGACCGGCAAATTTGGGAAAGTGGAACCTATCCAGAATGAGCCGACCTCAAACTGGGAGATTCACGCCATTGTAGATTTGGCACTACGCTTTGCCGGTACGTCTGAATATCCCGGTCGCCTTTTTTTCATGGCGGCTGACCCCATGTCCAAGATAGCAGTGAAAACGGGAGCTTGCGGTGCACTGGCTGCCCATGGTGATGGTCGGTTTTCTTCTCGTTTATCCAAGCGTTTGCGGTAAGACAGCCGAGCCCACGCCCAAGAGCAATGACGAAGAGACCAACGTTCCAAGTGAGCGTTCCTTCGACGACGTAAATATCTTCGGTGATCTTGGAAAATCGATTCGATTGTCGAACACTGATGAGAGAATACTCTGGTGGGAGCGTATGGTCCGCGGTGAGGTCGGAAGGGACCGATTTTTTATTCTATGCGCGTTGAAGGACGGAAGCTGGAAAAACTTCGTTGACATACGCGACTATGTTGAATTTCAGACGGGTGAAATATTCGGTGCAAAGAAGATGCACAATATGCTTGTCCTCATGGCAGGCATGCCGAATTTTTGGTATGCACGTCGCCATCCGGAAACGGTGAAATCGGGAGAAGGCTGGTTGGAAAAGAATCCAGAGGCCAGCTTTTGGGGGAATGAGACCGAGTGGCGGATTGCGCCGAGCGTTTTGCCATTACTCTATTTTCTTCTCATCGGTTGTCCCGACGACAACCGGTGTCGATGAAGCGTGAGGACAACCCATTTCCAACCCTTGCTTCGCCGAGCGTATAATCGTGTTCCAATGGCTGACAGCGGTGCGAATTCTAGGGTGGGGTTCTTAGCTGCTTGAAAGCCGCTTCTGACCGATGGAGTTGTGCAGTCTTCCACTAACCCCGCGAATTTCGCGGTACGGGTGCGCTAGGCCTTGACCCGATGATCGCCGGGCGATTACATGCGCGCCTATCGCGTGTCCGAAGAAAGGCGGGCCGGCGCGTCGCATCGAGATGGCAACGGGTTGGGAGGGAAAATGGTATCCGGCATGGCCGCAGACCGGCCGATCAAGATCGCACCTTCGATTCTGTCGGCGGATTTCGCCCGGCTAGGCGAAGAGGTTCGGGCGATCGACGAAGCGGGGTGCGATTACGTCCACATCGACGTGATGGACGGGCATTTCGTCCCCAACATCACCATCGGGCCCGGCGTGGTGAAAGCCCTCAGGCCCCATAGCGCGAAGACCTTCGACACCCATTTGATGGTGGCGCCGGTCGACCCGTTCATCGCGGCGTTTGCCGACGCGGGATCGGACATCATCACCGTGCATGCCGAGGCGGGACCCCATCTCGACCGCACGCTGCAACTCATCCGCGGGCTCGGCAAACGGGCGGGCGTATCGTTGAACCCAGGTACGCCGGTGGACGCGGTAGCCTGGGTACTGGATAAGATCGATCTCATCTTGGTGATGTCGGTGAATCCGGGATTTGGCGGTCAGAGCTTCATTGAATCGACGCCGGAAAAAATTCGCCGCTTGAAATCGCTGGTTGGTGACCGCGACATCGAGATCGAAGTCGACGGCGGCATCGAACCCGGCACCGCCCGGCAAGTGGTCGAAGCGGGGGCGACGGTCTTGGTCGCCGGCACTTCGGTCTTCAAGTCCAAGACGCGTCCGGAATACGGTGCCGCCATGGCGGCGTTACGCGGCCTTTGATGCTGCAGGAATTCCGAAGGTGGTTATTTTAAAAACTGGCCCATGAACAATAATTCTCGGTCCCGCCAGGGGCGCCGGGCGGTATGGCCGAACCCCAGTTTCTCATAAAATCCAACGTTTCGCGCACCATTGGCGGTGACGATGTGCACCCCGGGAATGGCTGATTCCCGGCAAAACGCGAGAAATTCCGTTACCAACTCAGTCCCCACCCCAAGGTTGCGAAAGTTTGGATGGCAGTTGACGTGAAAATGGCCTGGATAGGCGTTGAACATGTCGGAAAAGAGCGCGTAGGACGGAATGTCTTTAAACAGCGGCGTAGCCTGCGCGCTGTCACGGCAACCCATTAGGTAGCCGGCTATGGGACCGCCGGACGATCGCTGAACGAAGATTAGGTCCGGCTCTCGATCGCGGTAATAGCCGGTCCAAGATTTGGCAAAACGTTGGCGGTCGGCAGCCGAGCGGAAGCACTGTACCGAGGCTGAAAGGAAGAAGATTTCCTCAATTCGATTCCACTGTTCGGCATTTCCCGGAGCGAAACGCTCGATCATTTGGCGGATCGGCCGTGTTGACGGGTCAGCCACCACAGCAGAATTAGGCCCGGCACCGCTGCAGCCGCCGTGGCGGCAAAAAAAGTTACCCAACCAAGCTGTTCGGCAAGCCATCCGCCGGAAGACGATAGTACGGTGCGAGCGAAGGCCATAAAGGACGTCAGCAACGCGTACTGGGTAGCCGTGTAAGAGACATTGCAAAGCATCGACAAATAGGCGACGAAAGCTGCTGTGCCCATCCCACCGGAAAGGTTTTCAACCCCGACAGCGAATGCGAGCATGGGCAGATCGGCGCCCGCCATTGCTAAAGCCGCAAAGGCGAGATTGGACAGAAGCTGGAGGATACCGCAAATCCACAAGCTGGGGTAAAGCCCGGCGGCGCTCATCAGCCAGCCCCCGAGCGCCAATCCGATTAGGGTTGCACCAGTGCCGTACAGTTTGGCGACATTGGCGATTTCTCGGCTATCGAAGCCGAGATCGACATACAGCGGTGTTGTCATCACCCCCGCCAAGCTGTCGCCGAACTTATACAGCATGACGAAAAGTAGAACGGCGAGCCAACCTCGGCGCGATACGAACTCGGCGAACGGTCCTATGACCGCGATGTAGAACCAGCCCAGGATGGCGCCGACGTTCGGCGACAAGTTGGGCCGGGCTGCAAGCCATTCGCGAAGGGCGGCGGTGCGTCGCGTTTCGTCGGCGCTCACTTGACGTTCTGGCTCACGGTTGAACAGGGCAGCCGCCATTCCCACCAAAATGAACATGGCCATTACCGCGTAAATCCATAGCCAGGACAGTAGGTCGGCGAGGTAAAGCGCTCCGTATCCCGACAACAGCATGCCAATGCGGTAGCCGAGGACATACGCGGCGGCGCCGGCTGCCATGTTCTGGTCGTCGCAGATCTCGACGCGGTAAGCGTCGACGACGATGTCCTGACTGGCCGAGGCGAAGGCCACGAGAAACGCAAGGATGGCGATGAACCAAATGTTCGACGCGGGGTCGCCCGACCCTAGAACGAAGATCGCCCCCATCAAGGATACTTGGCAGGCGAGCAGCCAACCTCGGCGGCGGCCGAATCGGCGAGTCAACCAAGGCAACCGGAGATGGTCCATGATTGGCGCCCAAAGAAACTTCAGGGCATATGGCGTAGTGACGCTTGCCAATAGGCCAATTGCCGTCAATGAAACACCCTCGACGCGTAGCCAATACGCCAATGTTTGTCCGGTAAGGGAAAGTGGCAGGCCGGAGGAGAATCCGAGGAGTAAGACGGCGACCACCCGCCGGTCTCGGTAGACCGAAAATGCGGCCAGCCAAGATCGTGGCGTGGTCATGGTATGGGCAGGTAGGAATTCGCCGAGTAAGGCGATGTTCGCATACCGATTTTGCCGATCAAATGTTTAGCATCGCGTTGGGATTTCGGCATGGCACGTCAGTTGATAGTCCTTTGGGCGGCGAGTTCGCCGATACATACCGCGACCGGTCGGTTCCGGCCACCCCCTGGCGCGATTGACGTCGATGACGCGGAACCGCTTGGAACTATCGCGGCGGCGGACGAATTAGGTTATTATGATCCAATCCGCATTCGCGTACGGGACTGTCGCCGCGGCGGCGTAGACGACAGGGTGATGACAAGATCAAGAGTGACTGTTTTGATGGCAAATCCGCGCGGATTCTGCGCCGGCGTGGAACGGGCCATCCAAATTGTCGAGACCGCACTCAACCAGTTCGGTGCGCCCGTCTACGTGCGTCACGAAATTGTGCACAATCGACACGTAGTGGAGGAGCTGGAGGGCAAGGGTGCCGTATTCGTTGATTGTTTGGACGAGGTACCCGACGGTGCTCGGGTCATTTTCTCAGCTCATGGCGTGTCGAACGCCGTTTTCAGGGAGGCCGAACGTCGCCATTTGCCATTCATCGATGCCACCTGTCCCCTGGTTACAAAGGTTCACCGGGAAGCCCAGCGTCACCATGCCGCGGGGCGCGAGGTGGTTCTCATTGGTCACGCCGACCATCCAGAAGTTGTGGGAACAATGGGTCAGTTGCCTCGAGGGGCGATCTTGTTGGTCGAAAGTGCGACCCAGGCCGAGGACGTGGCACCAAGGCAACCCGACGAACTTGCGTACGTTACGCAAACCACCCTTTCAGTCGACGATACGGTTGCCATCGTCAGCATTCTTAAGCGGCGTTTTCCAAAAATCCTTGGGCCGCGTAAGGACGATATTTGCTATGCCACGACCAATCGTCAGGAGGCAGTTAAACGCATCGCCCCGCGCTGCGACGTCATGCTTGTGGTCGGCGCGCCGAATTCGTCGAACGCACGGCGGCTTGTCGAGGTTGCCCGTCACGCCGGATGCCGCCAGGCGATGCTCGTGGAGGGTGCCGCCGATCTTGACTGGCCTGCCCCGGAACCAGTGCGGCGGATTGGGCTAGCAGCGGGGGCATCTGCTCCGGAAATCAAGGTTCAGGAGGTTGTGGCCGCTCTTGGCGAACGCTTTGATACGGCGATCGAGGAAAGTCTCGGGCCGTCCGAAACTGTACGCTTCAGCCTACCGCGTGCGCTGAACGCCTGAACTCACACATGGCCGTTTACACTGACGTCTCCGATGGCGACATCGCGGCCTTCGCTAAGCAGTACGACATTGGCGAAGTGACTTCGTTCAAGGGCATCGCTGAAGGCGTGGAAAATAGCAATTTCCTGCTTATGACTACCCGGGCACCCTATATTCTCACCCTCTACGAAAAGCGGGTGAGTAAACGCGACCTGCCGTTCTTTCTTGGTCTGATGGAACATTTGGCGGAGGCTAAGGTGCCGTGCCCGACGCCGATCAGGGGACGTGACGGTCAAGTATTGCGCGAACTATGTGGGCGACCGGCCGCGATTATCAGTTTTCTCAAAGGGGTGTGGCCACGCCGAATTTCTCTATTTCATTGCCGCGAAGTAGGCCGTGCCCTAGCGGAAATGCACCTCAAGGGGCGCGACTATCCGTTGCGCCGATCGAACGCGCTTTCCGTTGCCGGTTGGCGCACGTTGTTTACAGCTTGTCAATCGCGAGCCGACGAGGTCGAAACGGGCCTCGCCGATACCCTAGCTGGAGAGCTCGTGCTCCTCGAGACTAATTGGCCAGCCGATTTGCCAGCGGGCGTAATCCACGCCGATCTGTTTCCGGACAACGTATTTTTCGATGGTGAGCGGCTGACCGGGCTGATCGACTTCTACTTCGCCTGCGATGACCACTTCGCCTACGATTTGGCGGTTTGCCTAAATGCTTGGTGTTTCGAGCACGGCGGCGAGTTTAACGTAACCAAAGCGCGTCAGCTGCTTTCGGCCTACCGAGCGGTGCGGCCGTTTTCCGACTCTGAGTTGGCGGCGCTCCCATTGCTTGCACGGGGTGCCGCGCTGCGCTTTTTGCTGACCCGCTTGTACGACTGGTTGAATCAAGTTGAAGGCGCCATGGTCAAACCCAAGGATCCTCGGGAGTATTTGCCGAAACTTCGCTTTCACCAAAGAATTTCCGGCCCTGCCGCCTACGGTTTGGCGTGATGTCCGATCAGGATGGGGTTGTTGACATTCATACGGACGGCGCTTGCCGCGGCAACCCCGGCCCGGGCGGATGGGGCGCGGTCTTGCGCTACCGCGGTCATAAAAGAGAGCTCAGCGGCGGTGAGCCGGAGACAACCAACAATCGCATGGAACTGATGGCGGCGATCCGGGCGCTGGAGGCGCTCAAGAGGCCGGCGCGGGTGCGAATTGTTACCGACAGCAAGTACGTTAGGGACGGGGTGACCCTTTGGTTAGCCAATTGGAAGCAAAGCGGTTGGAAGACCAGTGCCAAGAAACCGGTCAAGAACGCAGATTTGTGGCAACGCCTCGATGCCGCTCAAGACACCCACGTAATCGAATGGTTGTGGGTCAAGGGCCACGCCGGTAACCCGGGCAACGAACGTGCCGATGCCCTCGCACGTGCCGGATTGGCCCTCACTGACGGTGGGGATCCGTGAGAGATTGCGGCGCAGCGGTGTCGTATTGTTTTCTCCCGGTGTTTCACCGGGGGAAGACACTTGTCCGCGACCCTCAAATTTTTGTTTGATGACGCTTCAGCGGGAAGAAACTGTAGGGTCGTGCGAAAGCCTAGGCGCGGCCGGAATTGTCGGCGAATTGGTTTCTCTCTAACGCAGCTTCGGCTATTTATGTTCGGTTGATCCCCATGTAGGGAATCCGATGATGAAACGCCTAGCCATAGTCGTTTTCCTTTTTTTCGCCGGCGCGCCCGCCGACGGCGGCGAACCAGCTCCCGGTTTCGGCGCCCAATTCACCGGCACCCATACGTTGGCGATGGAGATAAATCGGCTGGTCATGTTGCTCGGCGACGACGGTTTGAGGGACTTTGTAGGGCGTCAAAAGTCTTTGTGAATCGCATCTACCCGCATCTACCCGCATCTATCTGCATCGAAGGCTTGGTTTTGTTGGGATTTTCGGGTGGTGGTGCGGTCGCGGCGCGGTGATCGGCGCGGTCAAAAGTTTTTGCAAATCCCGCGTTTAAATCGTCGTAAAACGGCTGGAAAACCCGATTTTACCGGCGTTTCAAGGGGTGTTTTTCGGCGGGAAATTCCGGCGTTTTTCGAGTGATGGAATCACGGGGATTTTCGGTCTGCCCCCTTGGCCGAACAAGCCAGTTGATCGGGGGTTGCGGGCGGCGTAGATTGAACTTGGCGCCGGAAGCATTCGTACTACTCTCATGCCTTCGGGCGAGCGCGGGGGTTGCGACCCGCCCGGCGCCGACCACCCCCCCTTAATGTTGAATCCTTTTTAGGCGCCGTCGCGCCGCCGCGATGTTCCATGGATGCGCCTTATGGAATGTCGCGATGTAGGTCTCGCTTCCGTCTTCCGTCGCCTTTACCACCGCCCGCCA
>JAAXGF010000070.1 GCA_012267605.1 Alphaproteobacteria bacterium
GCCGATGTTGCAGACGATCGCCCGATCCTTCATTGCGCGCATGTGTTCGAGCGTCACGACGTCGATGTTGCCGGTGGCGGTCACAAATATGTCTCCCTCTGCGGTCGCTTCGTCCATGGTTGCAACTTCATAACCTTCCATCGCCGCCTGCAGAGCACAAATGGGATCGATCTCGGTGACAACCACCCGCGCGCCCTGCCCTCGTAAGCTTGCCGCAGAACCCTTTCCAACCTCTCCGAAACCACAGACCACAGCGACTTTACCCGCCAACATGACGTCCGTCGCCCGTTTGATGCCATCGATCAGGCTTTCCCGGCACCCATACAAATTGTCGAATTTTGATTTCGTCACTGAATCGTTCACGTTCATCGCCGGAACCTTCAGAGTACCAGCTTTCTCCATGTCATAGAGGCGATGGACGCCCGTCGTGGTTTCTTCTGACAATCCCTTGATGTCAACCATCAGTTCCCCATGACGTTCGTGCATAATTTTGGTTAGATCACCGCCATCGTCGAGCAACATGTTGGGACGCCATCCATTCGCTGCCGATACGGTTTGTTCAATACACCACTCGTACTCTTCCTCCGACTCCCCCTTCCAAGCGAAAACAGGAATTCCCGCCGCGGCGATTGCCGCAGCCGCGTGGTCTTGTGTGGAGAAGATGTTGCACGAACTCCAGCGCACTGTCGCACCCAAGGACGTAAGGGTTTCGATTAAGACCGCAGTCTGGATAGTCATATGCAGGCAACCGGTAATGCGAGCGCCAGCCAACGGCTTGCTCGCCGAATACATTTCCCGCAAAGCCATCAATCCTGGCATCTCAGTTTCGGCAATCGATATTTCCTTTCGGCCCCACTCCCGCTGCGAAATTTCGGCTACTTTGTAGTCGCGAGGTTCGTTCATCCTGTTCTCCTGTCTATGGGAATCGGCCGCTCAAAAGTCGGATACAGTTCCGGGCCGCACTAAAGATCCCGTTAATCCTCGTCAAACCGGTCGGCTACGAGTTTGACAAGTGCGTTGATCGCGGCACGCGCAGCTCTGCCTTTGGCTTGAAGCACGATTTCAGTTCCTGGCGCGGCAGCCAAAGTCATAAGACCCATAATTGACCGGCCCGAAACTTTGATGTCGTTTCGTATCACAACAATTTCTGCGTCGAATTCCTCGGCGGTCTTAACGAATTTGGCCGCAGCGCGCGCGTGTAATCCTCGTGAATTAACGATGGTCACTCGCCGGCGAAGCATGCCGGACCCCTAATCCAATTGCCTCAAACTACCGCACCTCGCCGAGAAGGTTGCTTGCCACATTAATGTATTTGCGTCCAGCATCTTGAGCGCTGGAAACCGCTTCTTCGAGACTTTCGGATTCGCGCACCGTGGCGAGTTTTATCAACATCGGTAAATTGACGCCGGCCACGACCTCTACTTTCGCCTTCTCCAAGATCGAAATGGCCAAATTCGACGGCGTGCCCCCGAACATGTCCGTCAACAAAATTACACCACTACCTTCGTCCACTTCGACGACAGAAGACAGAATTTCGTTTCGCCGCTTTTCCATATTGTCGTCGGGGGCAATACACACCGCTCGCAAATTCCGTTGCGGCCCGACCACATGCTCCATCGCCGCGACGAATTCCTCCGCCAACCGCCCATGAGTAACAAGTACCAAACCAATCATTGTGTTGCCAATCGAAACAGTCAATCCCGTGTCGTATTGATGTCGCGATGCCTGAGATGAACGGCGCGGCCATCAGCACTTAGGCGATCAGTCAAACAACGTGCGACAAACACTGACCTATGACGGCCTCCCGTGCAACCGATTGCGATAGTAAGATAACTTTTTCCCTCGCGCTCAAACCTTGGTAGCAGCGGAATTAGTACGTCAGCAACACCGTCTAAAAAAGGGGTGAAACCTGAATCCCGTCGGATAAACGCCCCCACGTCCGCGTCAAGGCCGCTCAGGTGCCTCAAATCCTCATGGTAATGGGGATTGGCGAGAAACCGAGCATCAAACACCAGATCAGCCTCTCTCGGCACCCCAAACTTATACGAAAACGAGGTTACAAAGACACTAAGCTGCGACCCACCCTGTAGCGAAAACGATTTGGCCACCATGCGCCGCAAATCGCTGACTGCTAAGCTCGTCGTGTCGATATCGATATGAGCCCTTGTCCGCAGCCAACCAACGAGATTCCGCTCGTGACGGATACCATCGATCAACGGTCTATCGCCAGCGAGTGGGTGACGGCGGCGAGTTTCGCTAAAACGCCGCCGAAGCACTTCGTCTTCGCAATCCACGAATACGATCTCGACATCTAAGTGCGGGCGCGCAAGCAACGGCCCAATCTCTGCATCAAACGCTTCGGCGCTGAAATCCCGTGTACGAATATCAACGTCGATAGCTAGGGCCTCGGGAGTCCCTGAATCCTTGCCAACCAACCTGGAAATCAACGAGATCGGTATATTGTCGACCGCTTCGTAACCGGAGTCCTCAAGCGATTTAAGAACTGTCGATTTTCCCGCGCCCGACATTCCTGTCACTAACACTAGCCGGTTGTTCGCGCGAATTTCTGGTCGCGATTCACTCTGCTCGAAATCGCGCAGCGAGCGTTTTCCCACCGTCATGACGTTTGCGAGGCGTGCCTGACGCCACGTGCGACAAGTCGAACCTTTGCACACGCCGACGCAGTGAACGGATCGACTTGATAACGCGGCACCCTGATTCCCAAACACTCCCAAAACTGGGCATCCGGAAGCCTCTCAATATTGCCGTCGCGAACCAATTCGATCGCTGCTGAAACCGGTGTCGGTGGAGCAACAGGAAAATTTACCAAGCCGATACCACGGACTTCCAGAATACCGAGCAGCTTGGTGGGCGCATGCGCGATTAGGCGACCCGAGGCGCACTCAACGGACACTTGATCATCCGCGACGAGAACCGCACCCTGGTCAATAAGACGCAGAGCAAGATCAGATTTACCGCTCCCCGACGGGCCCATCAATAGTACTCCGACGCCGCCGTATTCGATACAGGTACCATGAACCATGGTCGCCATGACCGCACGGTTGAGGGCTGTGCCCGCAGGTGTCAATTGTTCAATTACACCTTCCAGCAACGCCGATCAGCCATT
Organism: Alphaproteobacteria bacterium; assembly: GCA_012267605.1. Taxonomy (GTDB): domain Bacteria; phylum Pseudomonadota; class Alphaproteobacteria; order JAAXGF01; family JAAXGF01; genus JAAXGF01. The sequence continues at coordinate 3,128 of JAAXGF010000070.1, forward strand.
CCGAAGTCTACGCGGCGTGAGGTGTTGATGGACTGGTAATGAGCGACAAAATTGCCGCAGCGTTGTCGCATTCACGAAGTCTTTGACAGACTTGTTTGTCCCGCATTAGCCGCGATACCCGCGCTAACGCCTTAAGGTGGTCTGCACCCGCCGCTTCCGGCGCCAACAGCAAGAAAACGAGATCAACCGGCTGGTCGTCCAAGGAATCGAAATTAACTGCCGTTTCAAGCCGCGCAAACAAGCCATAAAGCCTGTCGATTTGAGCAAGTTTGCCATGAGGAATGGCGATGCCGGATCCGATTCCGGTCGTGCCGAGCCGCTCACGTTCAAGCAGCGTATCGAATATCGTCGCCTCCGAAATCCCGGTGACCTCAGCAGCACGGCGCGAGAGTTCTTGCAACGCCTGTTTCTTGCTCGTTGCAGTGGACGCCGCGATGATGCCGTCTAGGCTTACCAGATCAGCCAGTTCCATCGCTAACACCTTGAACGTTAGCCCCGACCCTCTTGAACCGAATTGTCACTACCCTTGTGATGATCTCGAAGACGTCTCTTATAGCGGCGAAGCTGCTTGTTTAGATGTTCAGCTGCATCATTGAAGCTGCCATAAATTTCGCCATCTGTTCCATGACTTTCCATCATAATCCCTTTGCCGACGTGCACGGAGATTTGTGTACGAAACATCGCTCCTTCCCGCGAGAACCCGATATGACCTTCAATCGCATTTTCAAAATATTTTTCGACATCGCCGCTCAATCTCTCCGTAACATGGATCCGAAGTGAATCTCCGATATCAATTTGATGACCGTTTACGGAAATATGCATGCAGAAAGCTATCCGATGGTATGAATATAGTTTAACAGCGGTCGCAAAATTGTACGCATATCATGGGCATCACCAATGTCGCCAACACCGAATTTCACACCTTTCGATACCAAAATTCTAACCGCTGCTGTACCACGGTCAGTCATCTAAGGCCGAACTCCCGACATTACAAGCGACAAATCAACTCACACCGACATCCGCTTTTCCCGCCGACGTTGTATAGACGACGGTATGTGCATTGCTTCCCTGTATTTGGCGACCGTTCTGCGAGCGATGTCAACCCCTTCGCGCCTGAGTACGTCGACAATTTGATCGTCGGAAAGAACTTTCTGTTCGTTTTCCTCGTCGATCAATTCCCGTATCCGGTGTCGTACCGATTCCGAAGAATGGGTTTCATCGCCGTCAACGCTATTCAACGCGGTTGAAAAAAAGTATTTGAGCTCAAAAATTCCACGTGGAGTTGCCATATACTTGTTGGTTGTTACGCGGCTCACCGTACTTTCATGCATTTCAATCGCTTCGGCAATATCGCGCAGAATCAGTGGTCGCAAATATTGCACGCCGAGAGTTAAGAACGCTTCTTGCTGCCGAACGAGTTCGCTGGCCACACGAAGGATCGTGTTTGCTCGTTGATCGAGAGCCTTTATCAACCATCCCGCCTAATTCAACCGTTCGGCAAGGTACTCTCTTTCCAACTTGCTCTTCGCATCCCGGTAAACCCGAGCGTAATAACGCCTATTCACCAATACCCTCGGTAAGGTATCGCTGTTCAGTTCAACCGCCCAAGCACCGTCGGCGCTTTGGCGGACCAATACGTCGGGCACGATTGGATGTGCCACCGCATTGTCGAATATGAGCCCGGGCTTCGGATCCAACGCCTTGATCTCTGCCAGCATTTGGCTCAGGTCCTCCGCATCAACCCCGCAGCGTCGGCATAATTCCTCGGTTTCGGTACGGGCAAGCAAATGAAGATTATCGAGTAAAGCTGTCATCGCGGGATCCAACCGATCGTGTTCGCGCAATTGCAATGCTAGACATTCCTTTAGATCGCGCGCGAATACGCCAGAAGGCTCAAATAATTGAAGCTTCGCAAGAGCGGCTTCAACGCGACCGAGATCGCAGCCGAGCCGCATGGCAACATCCGTGAGATCGCCCAGGAGATAACCGGTTTCATCAACCATATCGACGAGATGCGCGCCAATTACCTTCTCTACAGGGTCCACAAGGTCAACATGGAGTTGTTTCAGCAGGTGGTCACGCAAACTTTCGGTTTGGCTAGCAAATCGATCAAAATTCGTCGTTCCTGCGGCGGTACCGTCGCCCTCGTGCAATGACAAGTGGTTGCCCGATTCGCCGGCCCCGCTTGTATCCGAGGACCATAAATTTTCGTAACTCGTATCCAAAACGTCCGCTACGACTGCATTTTCCCCATCCAGCGTTTCGGCTTCCCCGTCGCTTTTCTCGACGGGATCTCCCTCGCTTTCGTGCTCCCCATCCGAATCGACGCCGTCGTCCTTTTCCAAGAGCGGATTCTGTTCAAGTTCGTTTGTAATGTAATCAGTGAGTTCAAGATTTGATAGCTGCAAGAGTTTAATCGCTTGCTGCAACTGCGGCGTCATGACAAGTGATTGAACTTGCCGAAGGTCGAGTCTCGTGCTTAACACCATGGCCCGACAATCTTACAGGCTGAAACGCTCACCAAGGTAGAAACGCCGAACATCTTGATGCGCGACGATCTCCGATGGTGCGCCATCCATCAATACAACGCCTTCGTGAAGAATGTAGGCACGGTCGATTACATCCAACGTTTCGCGAACGTTGTGGTCCGTCAACAAGACACCAATACCTCGATCCTTCAAATGTGAAATCAGTTCCCGAATATCGTTGACCGCGATTGGGTCGATCCCAGCCAAAGGTTCGTCGAGCAGCATAAAGCTGGGCTTGAGCGCAAGGGCCCGAGCGATTTCGACACGCCGCCGCTCGCCACCTGAAAGAGCCAACGCCGGTGTTCGCCTGAGATGGGTAATTGAAAACTCTGCCAACAGATCGTCGATCATTGCTTCGCGCTTTTCGCGGATCGGCTCGACAACCTCGACCACGGCACGAATATTATTCTCGACAGTAAGCCCCCGGAAAATCGAGGCTTCCTGCGGCAAATATCCAATACCAAAGCGCGCCCGGCGGTACATGGGCAGATCGGTAATATCATGCCCGTCAAGAGAGATGCTGCCCGAATCCGCGGCGATCAGCCCCGTAATCAAATAGAAACACGTAGTCTTTCCGGCGCCATTTGGACCCAATAGCCCAACCACCTCGCTCCGGCGTACCGACAGGCTAACACCCCGCAATACGGGCCGCTTGCGATAGCGCTTGCCGAGATTGCTGGCGACCAATCCAGAGTTTTCCGCCACTAAGTGAGGTTTGTGGGGTTCGGAGCTAGATTCTCTGCCGCACGTCGGCGACTCTTCGTTATTAGTATTTGATTCTGACATACTCACCAAAACGAATGCTCATCAACCTTTTAAGGCGCCACATCGGCGGGAGGGGAATCGGGGTTCTTCGGCGCATCATCCGACTCTGGGATGAACAGACCCTTTACCCGGCCACCAGCGCTTCCCGACGCCTCACTAATGACTCTGCTATGTCCGGTCTTAAGGTTCAACTCCAATCGGTCACCACGAATAACGTTTTCGCCTCTAGTTAATACGATTGACCCATACAATTCGATCGTCCCATCGGTTACGTTGTAAATTCCTTCATCGCCCGATACGGTTTCGCTTGGGGAAGAAAGAAACACGTTACCTTCCGCCTCGATATGTGAAATTTCTTGATCGCCATCGCTATTTGTATCGTATCGCACGATCAGGGTATCGGCATGAAGGTTCATGTCTCCTTGGGCCGCATCAACGTTGCCACGAAAAATGGCCACCTGATCTTCTCGCTGCACTTCTAAGCTGTCAGAAGCGATCTTGATCGGCTGACTCGCGTCGTGGCCGCCTGCAACACCGACCTCCGCTCGTCCATCCAATGGAAAAGAGGCCAGAGCCGCAATGCAAATAACAAAGCAATGCAACAACCCTCTACCAGACATACAAATTCGTCGTATCATGCCTTACGACTCCGTCTTCGGGTAGAGGACGAGTTCAACCGGCCCGAGAAATAGCACCGACTTTCCCTTGTTGCGAACCTCGAATCCAGCGGCATTTAGAATCCCGAGAGGCCCTTGTCCCACTACAGCGGAATCGCCCCGTGCGTCTGTCGTTCGAAGATTAATTTGTGCCTGTTGCGTTCGAAACTCATACCCGGAATCTGAGAAAACGCTGACGCCATCGCTTAACACCAAGGTTTCCTTCTTTCGGTCAAGGATTCCGCCAATCGCGGTCAAAACCAACCAGTCGCCGCTATTCAACAGCACGTCGGCTTTGGGGGCCGTCAACTTGAACTGGTCCGATACACCATTCAATTCGTGAACTGACTCCGCAGTGATAGTATAGGGTTGCGACTCCTCGTCGGTAGCAAAATAGCGCGCGTTGGTCATAAACGTGGCGTTCGACTCGTCGATCCCGACATCGGCGAAATCAAGCTCAAGTCCGTCATCGTGACCCGACATATACGGCCAAACAAATACAAGACTCGTGAGCGCGATAGCACCTAGGGGCAGCACCAACTTCATCAGTCCGACGAAGCGGCTGTAAGTGGCCCCAACCGGGGTGCGCGCCTTATCGTCACGAACCGCTTCGATTAATCGGCGTCTAGATTCCGGCACGCGAGACGGCGACGTATCCAAATCCGAAGAAACCGTTGCTCCTCGTCCTCGGTCCGGCATTTGACCTCCGCGGGTGATTGCGGCTGTGATTTGGCTCTGGCCGACAAAAGCCCGTCGCCAGCGGGGCCGTTACCGAGCAGAAATTTGCCCAGAAATATCAACGAATTATGATGCGATATCGAGAAAAATCAATAGCCGCCGCAACGCTCCGCAGAACCGCGACGCATATCGCCGTGGCGCCGGCGCGGTTTGCCTACACGACTTAGTATACCTACAGTCAATGTTACCTCATGGAATCAATACACTAGTGAGAAAAAATATCCGTTTCCGCCCACCCTTCGAGATCTAGCGCCGCCCGATGTGGCAAGAATCGGAAGCATTCCGCGGCCAATTCGCTTCGCCCCTCTCGATCCAACATCTCATCAAGTCGCTCCCGCAACCGATGCAAATACAAGACATCGCCAGCCGCATACTGTAGTTGTTCGGGACTAAGTTCTGAATTTCCCCAGTCGCTGGACTGCTGCTGTTTGGCAATTTCCACGCCGAGTAATTCGCGGCAAAGATCCTTCAAACCGTGGCGATCAGTATAAGTGCGCACCAAGCGTGAGGCAATTTTAGTGCAATAGACGGGTTGGCAAACGACCTCCAAGTATTTGCTGATAACGGCGATGTCGAAGCGAGCAAAATGAAATAGCTTGGTTACGGCTGGATCGGAAAACACGGCCTTGAGCCGAGGTGCGTTGTACGCCGCAGGTGAAAATTGAACCATATGACAGTCCCCGTCTCCGGCGGACAACTGCACTAGGCATAGGCGGTCGCGACCAGGCAACAGACCCATCGTTTCTGTGTCGACGGCCACATTATTCACTAGTTCTAAGCCGTCCGGAAGGTCGCCCCGGTGATGATGTATCGCCATAATTTCTTCCGTATAGTTTCCCTTATCCGCCCAACACGATCCAATTCATTTCAGGAAATTGTTGAAAATTGTCGGACGGACCTAGACGTGGTCCTGTCAATAAAACGACAGTAGATGGAGCGAAAATGAACCGACGCCAAACCATCTCTAGCGCAACGCACCTGAACCAAGTGACGGACGGTGCGATGCCTTGGTGCCCAGGAGAATGAACGAATAATCATTTTGATTCAACCATATGTCTCAAAGTGCGGGCCATCAGACACCCATTGAAGCGATTGTGGTTTCCAAAGCCCGCCCCGCACCTATTCCCCGGCGTCCTGGCCGGGCGGCGTCCATGTCGTG
>JAAXGF010000173.1 GCA_012267605.1 Alphaproteobacteria bacterium
CGGCGCCTACGACGTGATGAGCTCAAAACACTTGCGAGGTGACGTCAACTATGCGTGGCCCTCCGCCGAAATTGCCGTGATGGGACCCAAGGGCGCGGTCGAGATTATCTTTCGCGGCGGGGACGCGGACAAGATTGCGGAGAAAACCGAGGAATACCGAGCCAAGTTTGCCAATCCGTTCACCGTGGCCCACCGCGGCTTCATCGACGATGTGATCATGCCACGCAATACGCGGCGTCGGGTGAGCGGGGCGCTTGCCATGTTGCGCGGCAAGCGACTAGAAAATCCTTGGAAGAAACACGACAATCTCCCTCTGTAACCGCCAGTTTGAAATCGCACAGCCAATGCGAAGGAAACCGTAACCAATTGACTACGTCGCGAAGGGTGTAGGGCACGGGATTCCCACGAGGCAAAACCATGTTCGAGAAAATACTCGTCGCCAACCGAGGAGAGATCGCTTGTCGGATTATGCGAACAGCCCGCCGGCTAGGAATTCCAACCGTGGCGGTCTATTCCGATGCCGACGCCGACGCCCTCCACGTGCACCAGGCTGACGAAGCGGTCCATTTAGGTGCATCGCCGGCCTCAGAGAGCTACGCGTCCACCGAGGGGCTGGTAACTGCGGCACGCAAATGCGGCGCGGACGCTATCCATCCGGGTTACGGATTCTTGGCGGAAAATGCTGTGTTCGCGAAAGCCGTAGAAGACGCTGGAATCACGTTCATCGGTCCTGGCCACGAGGCCATTGCAGCCTTGGGAGACAAAATTTCCGCACGTGCCATCGCCGAGAGCGCAGGGGTTAATGTGCTTCCAGGTGCTGGGGAGGCCATCACCAGTGTCGACACCGCACGCAAGGCGGCTCAAGACATCGGTTTCCCCGTAATGATCAAGGCCGCGACCGGCGGTGGCGGCCGAGGCATGCGAGTTGCCCACGACGTCCGGGACATCGGTGATGCGTATACCTCTGCGGTTTCCGAATCGCAGTCGATCTTCGCCGACGGTCGTGTCTTCGTGGAGAAATTCATCGAACGACCGCGCCATATTGAAATCCAGATTCTGGCTGATAGCCTGGGCAAGGTCGTCCACATCGGCGAACGCGACTGTTCCATTCAGCGCCGCCACCAAAAGGTTATCGAAGAGGCGCCCTGTACCAGTCTGGACGGAGAGACGCGGACCGCCATGTGCGCCCAGGCAATAGCGCTAGCCCAGGCGGTGAACTATCGGTCGGCGGGCACCGTTGAGTTCATCGTCGATCGAGCGGGCCGCTTCTATTTCCTTGAAATGAATACCCGATTGCAGGTTGAACATCCGGTTACCGAGATGATCAGCGGAATCGACTTGGTCGAACAAATGATCCGAGTCGCGGCCGGCGAACCACTCGCACTCGAGCAATCGGATTTGCGATTTTGCGGTGCCGCAATCGAGGCACGGATCTGCGCCGAAGATCCGAGCCGGGATTTCCTTCCCTCGACTGGCCGTGTATCCCGTTTATTGCCCCCACCAGAAACCGAATGCGTTCGCGTCGAGGCTGGGCTCGCGGAAGGTTGCGAAGTCGGCATCCATTACGATTCACTAATTGCCAAGCTCTGCGTCCACGGCGAAACGCGAGCAACCGCCGTTGCGATGATGTCGCAAGTACTGGACCAATTTGTCATCAGTGGGCTCAGCCATAACATCGCATTCCTCGCCAGTCTTGTACGCCACGCCGATTTCGCAGCCGGCAATGTCAGTACCGATTTTATCCGTGAAATCTATCCCGATGGATTTCAGGCCCAGCCTGCCGACGGGGCGGTGTCGAACGCGTTACTTGCTGTGGCGGTATTCGCGCATCTACGCAGGCAGACGCGTGCCGCCCAAATCTCGGGTCGAATGCCGGGTCACCGGGACCCCGCCGGCGCGGACTGGGTGGTCGTTTTGGCGGGCCAAAGCCAGACAGTGACGGCGGTCGAGATGTCGGGCGGTTACGATTTAGAAACGCGTGACGGAAAAATTGAAATTCGCGGCACTTGGCCCCTAGGGGGACCACTCTTCGAGGGCACCGTAGACGATCGCGATGTCGCCGCGCAGATCGTGCGGCGGAGCGATGGATACCAACTGCTTCATGGGGGTGCTTGCGTCGTCGTGAAAGTGCAATCGGCTCGGGCGGCGGAGTTGGCGTCCCGAATGCCCGCGCCGCGCCCACCCGACAACGCGCACAAGCTATTGTCACCCATGTCGGGCCTCGTGGTTTCGATCAAGGTTTCAGCAGGTGACGAAGTACGCGCCGGCCAACCACTCGCAATCGTCGATGCGATGAAAATGGAGAATGTTCTGCGCGCCGAATTTGATGCTAAGGTGGCAAAGGTTTGCGCTGCCGAGGGCGACAGTATCGCGCTTGATCAAGTCGTCCTTGAGTTCCACCGAGGCCCGGAACCGTGACAGTGGCGATAAACTTGCGCATCATCGGCCGCGTTCAGGGTGTTTGGTACCGTGGATGGGCGGTATCCCAGGCCAACGAACATGGATTAAGCGGTTGGGTACGTAACCGGAGCGACGGTAGCGTGGAAGCTCTCGCCATGGGCGATTCCACGGCGGTCGACACTTTCGAGCGGCGCTGCCGCGAGGGCCCGCCGATGGCCCGGGTCGAACGGATCGAGCGCACACCCACCAATTGGCAAGATGTTGCTGGCTTGCGTCAGCGGTCCACAGTCTAAGCGATAGCCGTGAGCGCATTTGCGCGATGCGCATGGTGTCGGAATACTTTACAGTCGAGCAGATACGCCACAAATTCTGCGCCCGACAATGATAACCCATTGATTCTAAATTGAATTGTCAGAAATCCACGATTTCGATGAACGTCATTCCGGTATAAAACTCCGCGATTTAACCAACTTCGACGTGTCGGAATTTTTTACAGTATTGCTACGTCTAAATCTCACGAAGTCGGCGAAAAAACCTTAACCCATTGAAAGTTCGAAAAATTTTTTCGTATGGCCCGAAACTTGCGTTAAATTTCAACGTAGGGCTCCGACGTCAACTCGTACTATTCGCTCAGGAAGGGCGAATTGTCACCGTATGCTGGTTTTCGTGACATCGATTATCGGTTCGGGTTCATCGCGGGTAGATTGAAGTTGCGTTGGAATACGAGATTGTGCGGGCGATGAGCTTAGGGGAGGAAAATATGTTGGCCGGTCTCTCAGCCGCGCAGTTGGGTTCCGCGCAAGCGCTCGACGGCACAATTGCGTTGGGGATTTAGGACGGTCAGTGCCTCGTCTTGCCGGAAGACTTTTCGCTGACTGGCGCCGCCTTCACGCGGCAAGGACACGATTTGCTTGTGGCAGACGGCAACGGCAACCGGGTTATCGTCAAAGAATATTTCGCACATTCACAACCTCCGGGGCTGGCTACCGAGAGCGGCATGAATTTGCCGCCCGATCTGGTGATGGCACTCGCCGGACCGCTTGCGCCAGGTCAATATGCCCAACTCGGCCCCGACGCAACCCCCGCGGCCATCGGCAAGGTCGCCACCTTGGACGGCGCCGTATCGGCGACCCGTTCGGATGGAACGGTGGTCTCCCTGAGCATTGATGCACCCGTGTATCAGGGGGACGTTCTGGTTACGGAGATCGGCGGCGCGGTGGGTTTGGTGTTCAACGACGACACGACATTCGCCCTCGGCGAAAACGCCCGGATGGTCCTTGACGAACTGATTTACGACCCAGACAGCGGTGAAGGATCGTCGCTTTTCTCGGTCATCGAAGGGACGTTCGTTTTTGTCAGCGGCGAGATCGCCGGCAACAATCCCGAACAAATGATCATCCGCACACCGGTCGCGACGATTGGGATTCGGGGAACAAAATGCGCGGGCAAAGCGGGTTTGGAAGGCGATGACAATTTATTCGTCCTGTTACCGAATCCGGACGGCACCTTGGGCTCGATCGTCGTCACCACCGAGGTTGGAACACTAATCGTCACGGAAGCGAACCTACCGGTAGGTGTCGCCTCCGCGCTCCTCCCGCCCCAGCCAGTGGTGTTCTCTGGCGTCGAATTCAGTCAGGTATTCGGGGCCGTTCTGAACGTCCTACCACCCTCGCCACGCTACGGCGGCGATGGAAGGGATGATGACGACCAGGCTGGTTTGAACGTGGAGGCGCTTGGCGATATCGAGGCGGAGGTTGGCGGCGGACCCGAGGGCGGAGACGGCACCATTACGGTCGAGGGCGAGTTCATCGAGGGCGAGTTGGCTCTCGATGCACTCTCCCTTCTCGGGGCGGTGCCAACCGTGGTTGAGGGTGAAGTCGCGGCCGATGGAGATGGTGGCGGCGAGGACGATGGCAGCAATCCAGACGAACAGAATCTAATCTTGGCCATGGCATCTTCGGCCACTTCGCCGGCTCCCCCGCCGCCGCCCCCACCGCCGACAGGTGGTAGCGGGCCCGAGACAATTATTGGCGGCAATGGTCCCGATATGCTCAGCGGGGGCGGTGGCAACGATGTTCTCAATGGTGGTGCTGGAAACGACACACTTGATGGTGGCGACGATGATGACACTCTTTTCGGTGGCACGGGGAACGACTCACTGATCGGTGGCGAGGGCGACGACACTCTTCTCGGTGGTGACGGCGACGACACCATCGTGGGCGGCGAAGGCGAAGGAAACGACTCGATTGACGGCGGCGCCGGCAACGATACCGCGACCTTCGCCAGCGCAAGTCAATCGGTCACCATAAATCTTGAAACCGGCATCGCTAGTGGAATGGAGACCGGCGACGACGAAATCGTTTTGGGGTCCATCGAAAATGTCATCGGTGGTGACGCGGGCGATCTCATTGTCGGTAACGACAGTTCAAACAATTTGGACGGCGGCGGCGGTGACGACACGATTTCCGGCGGAGGAGGTAACGACACGTTATTGGGTGGGGACGGCAACGATGTCATTACCGGCGGCGAGGGTAATGATGTGCTCGACGGCGGCGCCGGATCCGACCAGGCAAACTACGGCGGAAACGCGCTGGACTATATGATCGATACCGCCGCGGGAACGATTAGCGATACCAATCCCGGCGACGGGAACGACGGGTCGGACACGCTCACCAACGTCGAGATCGCGCAGTTCTCCGACCTCACGGTATTTTTCAATGGCACCAACAATGCCCCGATCGCGTTTGACGACGTCGCCGAGGCGGGCGAGGGCTTGGCGGAGACGATTTCGGGAGGTGATTTGCTCGCCCACGACATCGATTTCGACAGCGATACGCTGACCATCGTTGATGTGGCGAACGCCGTCGGTGGAACGGCGGTACTTATGAACGGCGACGTGGTATTCACGCCGGAACCGGGCTTCGAAGGCGCCGCCGGGTTCGAGTATACCGCCTCGGATGGCACCAACACCGCGATCGCCGTGGTGGTTGTCAACGTTATTCCAAATCAGGATCCCATCGCCAGCGACGATTTTGCTCAGACCATCGGGGGCATTCCCGTGGTCATCGATGTTCTGGCCAATGACCAGGAGCCTGATTTGGACCCGCTCACCGTCACTTTGGATACCTTGCCATTGAACGGTATCGTGATCGTGAACCCGGTGGACGGTACGATCACCTACACGCCGAATTTCGCATTCTCCGGTTCCGAGATTTTCTCCTACATGATCTCCGATGGCCGGGGTGGAACCGACACTGCGAACGTCACAGTGGCGGTCACGCCCGCTGCGACGGTGATCGACGGCACGCCCTTCGACGACACGCTGACGGGGACGGCGAACAACGACCTGATTAACGCCCTTGACGGCGCCGATGATGTGAGTGGGTTGGGTGGCGACGATACCCTGGATGGTGGCCCCGGCGACGACGTCCTCGACGCTGGACTCGGCGACGACACGGCATTGTTTACGGGACTGTTTGTGGAGTACCTGATTGCCGATGCTTTCGGTGACATCCAGATTTCCGATCTCGAACCGGACAACGGGAGCGACGGGGTCGATCTACTAATCAACGTCGAATTCGCGCAATTCTCCGACAGGTTGTTCAACTTGGGACCGCTGACGATCGTCGGCACGCCAGGGCCGGATATCCTTGCCGGCGAATTTGGCGACGACGACATCAGCGGTCTCGGTGGCAATGATACGATAACCGGCGATGACGGCAACGACACCATCGACGGCGGTGCCGGCGATGACGATATCAATGGTGGGTTTGCCAACGATTCGGTATTGGGCGGGCTAGGCAACGACACTCTGCGAGGCACCGGCGGTGACGATCTTCTCGACGGCGGCCCCGACAACGATGACTCGATTCTGGGTGGCAGCGGCGCCGACACGCTCGTCGGCGGGCCCGGGAATGACGGATTGCTAGGGGGTAGCGAAAACGACGTGGCGCGGTTCTTGGGGTTGGCGTCCGAATATTCGTCGATCGACAATCCGGGCATCTTGGCCATCACGGTCATCGACGATGTTCCCGGCCGGGACGGCACCGACGTCTTGGACCAAATCGAAATGGCTGAATTCTTCGACATCACCTTACAAATCCAGAATCAAAACTTTACGGGTGATCTCAATCCGGAATTGATCAATGGCGGCCTGGGCCTCGATATACTCGACGGGGGTGACGGCAACGACACCATCAATGGGTTCGCCGGAAACGACACGCTTACCGGCGGTATCGGCGTTGACATCATCGACGGCGGAACGGGTAATGACTCGATTATTGCCGGTGATGACTCGATTACTGGCGGCGAAGGGGACAATCTGATTGGCGGCGCGGGAAACGACACCCTCGACGCCGGTCTCGGCCAGGCGTTCATACTCGGTGGCGACGGCGATGACTTGTTGCTCGGCGGTGGCGTTTTGCGCGGCGATGCGGGAAACGATACGCTGAACGGCAACGGCGGCCCGATTAGCGCCGAGGCCATCTACAACACCGCTCCCGTGGGTATCACAGCCGACTTGACTCTCGGGACCGCGTCGGATGGCTTTGGCTTCGTTGATATGCTTATCGACATTGGGGAACCTTCTGGATCTAATTTCGGCGATTCGCTAACCGGGAGCATCGCCGACGAACGTATTAACGGTATTGATGGCGACGACACGATCGCTGGCCTCGGGGGTAACGATTTGCTCTTCCCCGGTATGGGCGACGATCTCGTCGACGGTGGCACCGGAACTAACGATAGCGTGCACTATAATTTCGACGCGGCGGCCATCGAGATCGACCTGGAGGCGGGAACGGCAAGGGATGGATCGGGTGGCGCCGATGCCATTTCAAATGTGGAGGATATCAACGGCTCGACGCACAATGATGTCATCGTGGGCAGCAACGGCATGAACACCTTATTCGGTCGGGAAGGCACGGATATCTTGATGGGCCAAGACGACGACGACATCATCAATGGGAACATCAATAACAACCCCGACGCCGAAAACGATACCGCCGTGTATAAAGGTCTTGCCGCCGGTTATAGCGTCGTAACCGAGGTAGACACGACCGTTACCGATATCAACCTGCCCGACGGGGACGAAGGTACCGATACGTTGGTCAACGTGGAATTCGTGCAGTTTGCCGACCAAGTAGACGCAATCAATATCATTGAACTACCCGGCGGCGGGATCGGAGACGACACCCTCAACGGTACGGCGG
>JAAXGF010000051.1 GCA_012267605.1 Alphaproteobacteria bacterium
GTCCACTGCCGGGCGCCCTCGACCAACGCGAGATCGTCGGAATGGTGTTCGACGGCCTGATGAAGGATAGTGGTTAAATCCATGCCCCGGGCAAGGTAACGGTGGCGGAGTGCCGGTGCAAGGTCGCGCGACGCCTCGGCGCACCTATTATTGGGCCTCTCCAGTCAATCCTTCCGCCGGGCGGCGATGAAAATCTCCTTGTTGCCGTGGGCCCCAGTAATTGGACTCTCCACAACGCCAAGCACCCGCCATCCTACGCAGCTACTCAACCAAGTCCGGATATTGTCACATACCTCCGTATGCAACGCTGGTTGGCGAATAATTCCACCCTTGCCTACCCTACCCTTGCCAGCCTCGAACTGCGGCTTGATCAGGGCCACCAGGTACGCATCATCGCTAGTCAGTGCTAGTGCCGCTGGCAGAACTTTGGTCAGGCTGATGAAGCTGACATCGCATACCACCAAATCGACTGCTTGCGGAATTTGGCCACGGCCGATGTAGCGCGCGTTGATTCCCTCAAGAACCTCTACCCTAGGGTCGTTGCGTAGTTTCCAGGCAAGCTGTCCACGGCCAACGTCAACCGCGTACACTCGCGCCGCACCCTCGGCCAAGAGCACGTCGGTGAACCCACCCGTTGACGAACCGACATCAACGGCTATCCGGTTCGCGACAGGGACAGCAAATTGGGAAAGGGCGTGAGCAAGCTTTATACCGCCACGAGAAACCCAAGGGTGTGGTCGCCCACGAACCTGAAGCACCGCATCGACGGGCAGCTTCAGCCCAGGTTTTTCGAGTCGGTGGTCGTTTTGCCAAACCTGCCCGGCCATTACCAAGGCTTGAGCCTTCGCGGCGGATTCGGCTAAACCGCGATAAACCAGAAGTCGGTCGAGCCGCAAACGTTCCACGGGCGAATCACCCATGGATTGATCGGTGAATTAGGCGCGGGCCGGTTGCTTTGTCTCCAAACGCCCCAATGTCGCCAATGCCGTGGCGACGATATGCCGCGCGTTCAACTCGGCGTCCTCATACATGCCATCAGGGGTACCGTGGGCGATGAAGCGATCGGGCAAAATCATTGGCCGAACTTTGAGGCCGTTCTCCAACAGTCCGTCGTGCGCCATATAATTCAGCACATGGGCGGAGAAACCGCCAACAGCGCCTTCCTCAATTGTGATAAGGACTTCGTGCTCGGTCGCCAGCCGGCGAACCAATTCCCGGTCCAAAGGCTTAGCAAAGCGTGCGTCCGCAACAGTCGTCGACAGGCCTCGGGCGGCGAGTTCATCGGTCGCCTTCAGACACTCCGCGAGCCGCGCGCCAAGTGAAAGAATGGCTAGCGTATTGCCCTCGCGCACGATGCGACCCTTGCCGATTTCGAGAGGTACTCCGGTCTCGGGCATGGGTACGCCCACCCCAGAGCCGCGTGGATAGCGGAACGCCGACGGGCGATCGTCGATAGCAGCACTGGTCGCGACCATGTGGACGAGTTCGGCCTCATCCGCCACCGCCATAACAACGAAACCGGGTAAGGTCGCCAGATATGTAATATCGAACGAGCCGGCGTGGGTAGGACCGTCTGCGCCGACCAATCCAGCGCGATCGATTGCGAACCGAACCGGCAGCTTCTGGATCGCGACATCATGTACAACTTGATCGTACGCGCGCTGAAGAAACGTCGAATAAATAGTGGCAAACGGCTTGAAACCTTCGGCGGCGAGCCCCGCCGCGAAGGTTACGCCGTGCTGTTCCGCGATGCCGACATCGAAACAGCGATAGGGAAATCGCTTGGCGAATTTATCGAGGCCGGTTCCCGACGGCATCGCCGCGGTAATGGCGACGACCTTCTCGTCGCGTTCGGCTTCTTTGATCAGCGATTCGGCGAACACGCCGGTGTAGCTCGGCGCTGGCGCCTTAGATTTCGATTGCACACCGGTAACGACGTCGAACTTGCTGACGCCGTGGTATTTGTCGGTTGAGTTTTCCGCCGGTGCGTAGCCTTTGCCCTTTTGCGTCACCACGTGTACCAAAACCGGGCTCTCCGCACCGTGGTCGCGGACATTCTTGAGCACCGGCAAAAGGTGATCGAGATTATGGCCATCGAGCGGGCCCACATAGAAAAAGCCCAACTCCTCGAACAATGTTCCACCTGTAGCCATACCGCGAGCGTACTCCTCGAATCGGCGCGCAGCTTTTTCCAACGGCTTGGGAAACTTGCTGGCAACTTCGGCGGCAAGGTTTCTTAGAGAGCGATACGCCGGCGATGAAATCAGGCGCGACAAATACGCGCTCATAGCGCCAACGGCGGGCGCGATCGACATGTCGTTATCATTAAGAATCACGATCAACGGACTGTTCATCGAACCGGCGTTGTTCATTGCCTCGTATGCCATTCCGGCCGACATGGCACCGTCCCCGATAACGGCAACGCAGTGATTCGTCCCGCCGGAGAGATCCCGAGCCACCGCCATACCCAACGCGGCCGAAATCGAGGTCGAGCTATGGGCGGCACCGAAGGGATCAAACTCACTTTCCGCGCGCTTGGTAAATCCATAAAGCCCCTGAGGCTGACGGATGGTCCGGATACGATCCCGCCGACCGGTAAGAATTTTGTGGGGGTACGCCTGGTGACCAACATCCCAAATTAACCGATCGTTGGGCGTATCGAACACATGATGTATGGCTACGGTGAGCTCAACGACCCCCAGCCCCGCGCCAAGGTGTCCGCCTGTCACGGAAACCGCGTCTATGGTTTCCTGGCGCAATTCATCGGCAAGTTGTTTGAGCTGTTCGACCTCTAATTCGCGAATATCGGACGGCCCATGAACGGTATCCAGCAATGGCGTAGACACGAGCGGACGGCCTCCTTCAAAAGAATTGCCTTAACAGATTTGTTTCAGTGGCGTCTGTCAACAACGAACTGAACGATTTTCCGCAAAGGTTCCGCCTTTTTATCGAACAAATCAAGATGATCCGTGGCTTGTTCGGCCAACATTACTGCTTGGGTACGTGCCCTATCCAATCCGAGGGTCGAAACGAAGGTGGCCTTTCCCGCTGCGGCGTCCTTGCCCACGGCCTTCCCGGCCTCTTTTGCGTCTCCATCGGCGTCGAGCAAATCATCGGCAATTTGGAAGGCGAGGCCGAGATCGTGGGCGTAGCCCCTAAGTGCCTGACGGGCTTCGCGGGACGCCCGTCCCAAGATGGCTCCCGACTCGCAGGCAAATGCGATTAAGGCGCCAGTCTTAAGTCGTTGCAAGCGAGAGACGCCGGCAATTGTCAAATCCTCATCGGCGGCCCGCAAATCCAGCATTTGTCCACCCACCATGCCTTGGCCACCGGCAGCGGTCGCCAGGGCCTGTACAAGACGACAACGGACATCCGGGTTTTCGTGGGTCGCGGGCGCTGAGATAACCTCGAACGCGAGAGTCAAAAGTGCGTCGCCCGCGAGAATCGCTGTGGCCTCATCAAACTTCACGTGACAGCTTGCCTGCCCTCGGCGCATGTCGTCGTCATCCATAGCCGGCAGATCATCGTGCACTAACGAATAACTGTGTACCATTTCGATCGCCGCCGCCACGCGGAGAGCACCGGATTCGTTGGTGCGGAAAAGGCTGCTCGCACACAAAACCAAGAAAGGCCGAAAACGTTTGCCGCCCGACAAAGTAGCGTAGCGCATCGCTTCGGCCACCCGACCCTCGATTCCTGAGGGCTTGGGCAGCAATTCGTCGAGAGTGCGGTCAACTTTGGCCGCTGCCGCGCGCAAAGCATCTTCGATGTCGGACACGAGTTGACCTCAGTCGATATCGGCGGGTTCCGCGCGGACCTCGCCGTCCGCCGCGAGCACGATCTTTTCCACCCGTTGTTGAGCTTCCGCAAGTTTCCGTTCGCAGTGACGCTTCAACGCCGCCCCCCGTTCGTAGGACTGGATGGCATCATCGAGCTTGCCCTGACCAGCTTCGAGGGTTTGTACGATCTTCTCCAACTCCTGCAACGCACCCTCGAAGCTGAGCTTGGCAATTTCAGGCGGTATTTCAATTTCGGCCATCGCGTACCCCTCCAGCATCCCGCGGCGCGAGTCTATGTCCAGGCGCGATTCCAGACAAGGCACGGCCTCGTACTAATTGAACCTTTCACCTAAAGCGGTGGCGGCGGCTCATGGGGCGGCGGCATGTCCCCGCGTCCGTGAGGTCGGTCGTAGTCAAGGGCGGGACCGAGAGGCACAATTTGGGTTGGATTAACGGTACGCTGGCTGGCGAAATAGTGTTGCTTTATGTGCTCGAGATTCACCGTCTCCTTAATCCCTGGTACCTGGTAAAGGTCGCGGACATAGGGAGCAAGATGGGTGTAGTCCTCGATCCGCCGAAGATTTGTCTTGAAATGGCCGTAATAAACCGCATCGAATCGGATCAGCGTCGTAAACAGGCGCCAGTCCGATTCAGTGACTCGATCCGCCACCAAATAACGTTGGCAGCCTAGCCGTTCCTCCAGTGCGTCGAGCGCTTTGAACACTCGATTGAAACCGCGTTCGTACGCGGTCTGAGTAGTGGCGAATCCGGCGCGGTACACGCCGTTGTTCAGATTGGGATAGACGAATGCGTTGACCGCATCGATTTCCCCACGTAGCGCAGCAGGATAAAAATCCAAGCGATTTCCGGTCAACCCGTCGAACGCCGAGTTGAACATGCGAATGATGTCTGCCGACTCGTTGTTGACGATGGTGCGCGATTGTCGATCCCACAACACCGGTACGGTTACCCGCCCGGTGTAGCGGGGCATCACCGTCGTGTACAACT
The DNA here is from genome assembly GCA_012267605.1 of Alphaproteobacteria bacterium. GTDB lineage: Bacteria > Pseudomonadota > Alphaproteobacteria > JAAXGF01 > JAAXGF01 > JAAXGF01. Next base: position 4,788 of record JAAXGF010000051.1, read on the forward strand.
GATATAGATAGTCAAAACCGTTTACCGGGTCGCCGACCCCACTGTCGGTATCAAAGATCCAGCCGTGCTCGAGCATGTGGGGATGGACCACGGTCAGGCCGACGACGTCCTCAAGCTGCTTTAGCTTGCGGAAGATGAGCGCGCGGTGGGCCCAAGGACAGGCAAAGGAAACGTATAGGTGGTAGCGGCCGGCCTCGGCCTTGAACCCGGCCTCGCCTGTCGGTCCAGCGGAACCGTCCGAGGTAATCCAATTGCGGAACCGGGCGTCCTCGCGGCGATATTTACCCTTGGTCGACTTGGTGTCGTACCATTGGTCGTGCCAAACTCCGTCGATCAGCCGTCCCATGCTCGCACCCTTGCATTGCCTTGCTTTCTTGGAACCCTCATTGTCGCGATCCGCGTTGGGGAAGCAAGTAGACGGCGGCGGGGCGATCCATTTGAAACGGGCCTGGTGCATGGTGCCCCGAATAAGATTTCACGCGTCGTTGGGCTTCCGCTGGAACTGGTGCTAACTTGGGGTTTGATCGTTAGGGTAATCCGGTTAATGCACGGACCACGGCACTCCGATGATTCGCCGTCCGTTTCACACTGAGCGTCAGCTCAGTTTTTCGCTTGTCCCTAATTATTTTCGTCGTAATTTCACTGCCTCGCGAATTGAGCGCTCAGCTTCTAACCATCCTTTTCGCTGAGGCTGAAAATCCAGCACCGGATTTGCATTCCAGGTCGCAGTTTGAAGCTTTTTTAGATCAGCCTCGAGTTTAACGCTCGTGTCCCAGTCCTTCCGGTCTAGTGGCACGACGATCAAAGTGCAGGGCTGTTTATTATTCGTTGCCCTTTTCACCGCTCGCGGGGCTTCCTCCTTCTGAATGAAATTCGACTCCCGGCTTGCGGTCGAATACAGCAGGAGCACGATGTCCGCGCGGTCCAATTCTTCGAAAATTCGATCCTTCCATTCCTCACCGGCCACCAGTTGTGTGTCCTGCCAAGCTTGAATGTAGCCGCGCTGCCCGAGAATCGTCAGGTGCTTGGAAAGGGGGGCGATCTGCTTCGCGTCGTCATGGGCGTAGCTGACGAATAGCTGCATCCGCGGTGGGCCGGAGGGACGGTCGGCCGCCCGCGCCTCGGGGTTTTCCACTTCGTTAAGTGTTTCACTCACTTTGACGGTCGCAAGATCACCTTCCCGAGTATCCTCGTCAGTCTCCTTCGTACCTTTCTCCTCGAGCTTTCGCAGCCTGCCGACCCGGACCCGTGAATCGGGATGGTCGCCCAGTTCCACTTCCTCGACGACACGCACCTTGCCGTGCAGAACTGTCAAATGCGCCCGAATCAGGTCGAACAAACTTTGCCTATCGTCATCCGAGTCGCCGATGACGGCCACTTCCGTGCGTCGCTCAATGCGGTTCAGCCGCACCAATGCTTGGGCGCTGAGCCATTGCAGCACGACACCGGACCGCCACCGCCATTCAGGATGGTCACTGCTCATTTCGTGAGTTCGCACGATGAAACGTGGCAGCAGGCCCGGCGGCAGCGCATCGGGGTAGGAGAACCGCAAGCGCTGTGCGCCGGGGCCGCGATATTCTTCAAACGCCTCGGGTTGTTCTTCCCCCAGCAATTCTGGAATCAACCAGCTCTCGGTGCCTTCAAGCGCAAAAGCGACTTCGAACTTTTCCATCAGCTCCAGTACGAAATCATGCTTGCTCTTGGGATAATCGCGCGCCTTGAGCGCCTTCGACATCCACCCCAGTTGCATGACGCCGTGGCAGTCCTTTTTCTGCACGTAGCGAATCAGACCGTAGATTGCTTCCGTGACCCATTCGGGTTTCAGCACGCTGGTATGGCGCAGACGGTGGTGTTCGCGGAAATTCAAAGCGATCCCTAGCCGATGCAGCGACTGCGCCAGGCTATCTTGCTTGCCCTCATCGTCGACACCGTTGTCCCGGCACAGTGTTTGGTAATCCCCGTACTCCAGAAAATTCTCCGACATTTCGGTAAGCTGTTTCTTGACCTGGTGCCACTTCCTTGGCAACGGCAGCCACACGTCTCGCATGCCGTTTACCGTCTCCGCCAACAAAGCCTGCAACTCCTGGATGCCACGTCGGGTAAAGGCGTCCGTTTCGACAAAGCCGGCGATTTGCGGGCAGCGTTCCTTGAGGCGGTAGCGATCGACCGAGAACGGATGCGCGTCGTATTTCGTCAGCACCACAATGACCGGGCTGTCGCCGCCGAAGCTCTGGATGAAACGCAGCCAGTAATCGGTTTCGGTTTCCCAGTTGCTTTCCCGGCCCTCCAGCACCAGAAGATAGACGCAGCGCTCGGCGAGAAAAATCTGGTGGGTACCGTGGAGGAACTCCTGCCCGCCAAAATCCCACACATGGCCCGTGGCCGTACCTTGCGCGCAGTCGATATCCAGCGGCAGAACGTTGATGCCTGGCGTCTCGGGTTCGTTTTTTTTCGGCTTTTCCCGGCGGAGCGACTTTAGCAACGAGGTCTTCCCCACGCGCCCCCGTCCGACCAGCAACAGCCGGACTTCCTGCATCGGCGCCTCGCCCTCGATTTTGCGGGAAAAGTAATAGTCCAGTATTGCCCGCGGATCGGCCGGCCGTTCTGTGCCGGTCCAACGAAACTCATCTCCCAGCAGTTCGGCTGGCAAACCCAGCGCCTCGTTGTGATGCAGCGCCAATTCTTTCAGCTTGCGCAGCTTTTTCAGGCTTGGCGGCAACTCCTCCAAAGCGTTCCCGGTGAGAATCAGCATCTCCAGCCGTGCCAATCGCCCAATCTCTTTTGGCAACGCTCTGAGTTGGTTGTATTGTAAACAGAGCGTTGTAAGTCGCGTGAGCGAGCCTATCTCCAGTGACAGCACGCTGAATTGGTTGCTGTGAAGGAAGAGTGCTTTTAGCCGCTTGAGCCGACCGATATCCGGCGGCAGTTCGTCGAGGCCCATGTTTGTCAAATCGAGTTCCTCGTCGCCTGATTTGCGACATTTCTCGATGCGGCGGAGAGCTACGGCGTAGGCGCCGCTCGATTTGCTGTTTTTCTTGGACATGATTCGATTCTAGGCGCTCAACCCCAGAAAATCATGATGTCCACTATCCCTTTGCCGGAATGCGCGGCCCACCCATAATAGTCGAGCAATCCTTTCGCGTCTGCACGCGAAGGTTAGGCCGTTCCTTAAAAAAAATTACAAGTCCTCCATGGTGATGTAAGGCGCCGCAGCCGTAGGTTTTGGCCTGCGGCGTTGTCTTGAACGCGAGAGTGAAACCTCCCAATTCTCGCACCAGCCGGCGCCGGTGAAAGACGCCAATGGTCAACTTATGGCGGTGGTGTCGCCTAGCTTGAAAAAAGGAGCAAGCGGATGAAAAATGTTGCGCGAATCCTGGTGGTGGCAGTCTTGGCCACCGGACTATCGGTGTGTTACGCCACCCGACACGGTCAAAAGACAACGATCGGAACGCTTGCCGGGGCGGCGAGCGGCGCGGCCCTGGGGGCACACATCGGTCATGGCGACGGCAAACTCGTCGCGGTCGGCGCCGGGACCCTCATCGGCGCGCTTATCGGCCACAACATCGGCCGGTCGCTCGACCGGGCCGATCAGCGGGCAATTCGAGATACAACATACGATTCCCTCGAATACATCCCCGATCACGAGAGCCGGGAATGGCGAAACCCCAATTCCGGCCACCACGGCCGGGTGACGCCGAGGCAAACCTACCAAAACTCGCGGGGCTACGATTGCCGGGAATTCGAGCAGTCGATCTACGTTGACGGCCGCCACGAAACCGTCGTCGGAACGGCGTGCCGCGGCAGAGACGGCACATGGCGGATCATCGGCTAGCGCGCGAGGGCGCGGAACACCACCAAACTAACCAGCATCCGGCAAAATAATCAACTTTTGTGACAGTCATCATCGTTTATTCGATCGGATTCTGAATTAATAGGCGCTGGCCATCGGATACGAACTCTCTACGGTGGTCAGTTTCGCCTCAGATATATTGGGTAAAACCCTGTCACAGCCCGCTAATTCGAAAGTCGTGAACGCCTCTGGCGGGATTATTTTACTCGTATATTTGGGATCAATCGGTGAATAGTTATGGTTAATGTTTAATGGTCAAATACCAATCAGATGCTGCAAACTCAAGCCCAAGTTCTGAATTCGGTTCTCCCGGGGCATCTCAAAATTCAATAGTTTCGCTTGCTTCACAGGGTGAACGCCTCGTCGTTCCCGAGGATTTCGCGCTCACCGGCGCGGCTTTCACGCGGCAGGGGCATGATCTGATAGTGGAAGCCGCCAACGGCGAACGTATCCTCGTTGAAGAGTATTTCGCGTCTCCCCAGCCGCCTGCTTTGGCGACTGAGGGCGGCGCGGTTCTGGCGCCCGATTTGGTTCGTGCGCTCGCCGGCCCCCTGGCGCCGGGACAATATGCCCAGGCGGTAGGCACGGGCGCGGCGCCGATCGGCAAAGTGGCGACGGCCGAAGGACCGGTGACCGCGATCCGAGCGGATGGCACGGCGATAACCTTGGGCGTGGACGATCCGGTTTACCAAGGAGATGTCGTGGAAACCGGTGTGGGCGCGGCGGTGGGGTTGGTGTTCAACGACGACACCACTTTTGGCCTCGACGAAAACGGCCGCATGGTTCTCGATGAATTGATTTACGATCCGGATAGTGGCGAAGGATCGTCGCTGTTTTCGGTCATCGAAGGGACTTTTGTCTTCGTCAGCGGCGAGATCGCCTCCAATAATCCGGACGACATGACGATCCGCACCCCGGTGGCGACAATCGGCGTGCGCGGCACCAAAGTCGCCGGTCAGGCGGCAGCCGAGGGCGAGCAGAACATCATCGTTTTATTGCCGGACGCCGACGGCACCGTAGGCTCGATCGTGGTCATCACCGATGCCGGCGCCCTGCTCGTTACCCAAAACAATCTTCCGGTTGCCGTATCGTCGACCTTGCTGCCACCGCAGCCAGTCGCTCTCAGCACCCAGGAATTTCGAGATATTTTTGGCACCGTTCTGAAGGTGTTGCCGCCATCGCCGACGCGCAGCGATGGCGGGAACGAAAATCAGGGTGGCGACGGCGGCGACGAGGACAGCGCAGCTGAAAATGAAGCCGCTGCGCCGGTCGACGAAGGTGGCCCGGCGACCACCGACAAAGAGGTCATCGTCGTTACTGGAGAGTTCTTGCCCGAGGAAATTGATGTCGAAGCGATCGTCGAAGAGGCGATCGTGGTTGGCGAACCGACGGTCATTGACGATCGCACCGCCAGCGAAACCGCGACGACCACCATTGCCGGCGAAGACGATTTCACGGATGCCGACCTGATCATCGGCGACCCTGGCAGCGATACGCTTGGCGGTAGCATGGGTGACGATACGATCGGTGGCGGCGGCGGAAACGAATCTGTCGGCGGTGGCCCCGGAAACGACATCATTTTGGGCGGCCCTGGCGGTGATCTCCTTTCCGGCGGTGGGGGCAATGACTCAATTTCCGGCGGTGGCGGCGCTGACACCATCATGGGCGGCGCTGGGGCAGATGAAATTGACGGTGGGAATGGAAATGATTCGCTCTCAGGCGGCAATGGCAATGACGTGATTACCGGAGGTCTCGGAAACGATACGATTTCCGGTGATGCAGGAAATGACTCGATCTCCGGTAATGAAGGCGACGACAGCATTCTGGGCGGTGACGGAAACGATACGCTTTCCGGCGGTGCAGATGACGACACCCTGGACGGCGGGAGTGGCGCGGACGTCTTGCTCGGTGGTGACGGCAACGACGTCGCAGATGGCGGGGATGATAACGATTCCGTTGATGGCGGCGCGGGCTCCGACTTGGTATCGGGCGGCGGTGGCGCTGACACGGTTGACGGCGGCAGCGGCAACGACGCGGTCGCCGGCGACGAAGGCAACGACGATTTGTTTGGCGGTGACGGCAACGATCTTCTGATCGGTGGACAGGGAGAAGGCGACGACGATTTAGACGGCGGCGATGGCGTCGATACCGTTAGCTATGCGAGCGCCACTTTGTCAATCACAGTAGACCTGCAAACCGGCGTGGCGTCGGGCGATCCAGCCATCGGCAACGACACGTTGATCAACATAGAAAACGTCATTGGCGGAGCTAGCAATGACCAGATCATGGGAAATGCCGCCGACAACAGTTTGCTCGGCGGCTTGGGTGACGACAGCCTGCGGGGCGCCGCTGGAAACGACACGCTGGACGGCGGAACCGGGCGTAATGTGGCCGCATACTTCGGCGACATCCGCGACTTCCAAATCAGTTCAGCGCGCGACATGATCAGGGACCTCAATCCCACGGATGGCGACGAGGGCAAGGACACAATTTCCAATATCCAGGAAGTCCAGTTCGATGATCGAACCTTGTTCCTGGACGGCACTAACAACGCACCCCTCGCGTTCGACGACGCCCGCACGGTTCTCCGCAATTCCGTAGAAACTTTCTCGGTAAACGAATTGTTGTCAAACGATGTCGAATTCGACGGCGAGAATTTCACCGTCATCAACGTTGGCAACGCGGTCAACGGCTTGGTTCAGCTGATCGGCAACACGATCGTATTCACGCCGATCGTCGATTTTTTTGGAACCGCCGGCTTTCAGTACGTTGTCTCGGACATCCAGGGGGCCACCGATTTCGCCAATGTCGTGATTGATGTCGATCCGGCGACCGACATTCCAACCACCGGTAACGATTTCATCAATGGGACGGCCGGCAACGACTTCATCGACGCCCTTAGCGGCGACGACACCATAGCGGCCGGCGCGGGCAACGATACGCTCATCGGCGGTCCCGGAAACGACAGTTTGGGTGGTGGCACCGGTTTGGATACGGTCGATTACTTCGCCCCGGGCGCTGCAGTGGTCGTCGATCTCGCGAACGGCACCGCGCTCGATGGATTTGGCGGCACCGACGTGCTGTCCAATGTGGAAGGTGCCGACGGATCTGTCGCCAACGACACCTTGATCGGAGACGTTAACGCTAACAGCTTCTTTGGCGACGATGGAGATGATTCCATCGAAGGTGGGGACGGCGATGATTTTCTCTCGGGCGGCAATGGCAACGACATGCTCTTCGGCGGCGACGGGGATTTTGACGCGCTCAATGGTGGCGCTGGAAACGATGTGATCGATGGCGGTTTGGGCGGCAATGACGAGGTCCAGTTCACCGACGCGATGGCCGGCGTGTCGGTCGACTTTGAAGAGGGCATAGCCAACGACGGCAGTGGTGGGATTGACGCCCTGAACGAAATCGAGGGGGTGCTGGGGTCCGATTTCAACGACACGCTCGACGGCAGTGAGGTGGCGAACCAACTGGAGACCTCTAAATACTCTGATTTCTGATGAATTTGATCCTGGCGACGTCGGTTGTTCGTCCGGTCTTGCGGTCGGCTTGGCGATTTTCTGGAATTTGGGATCGTTACGGGGTGAATTTCGGTTATCCGGGCGCACTTCGGGCTTCGAG
>JAAXGF010000100.1 GCA_012267605.1 Alphaproteobacteria bacterium
GATCAGACCTGGGCAGTTACGAATTTTTTGGTTTTGGCCCCCCAACATGGGGAAGAAAACCAAGGAAATTTTGTGGGAAGCTGGCGGTGGATTTTAAGGTGATTCGTCGCGTTGTAATTTCTCAAAGATGGCCTCGAGAAACCACGCGTGCCGAGAAGGCGATACTAGGCGGGCGTTGCGAGCTGCGTCGATACGTTCGATGTCTGCGGGGGCAAGACGAAGCTGAACGAGCTGCGGCTTGCTGCGTGGGGGTTTTGCGCTTGCCCCGCCGCGCGCAATCGCCGCGCCGATATCTGATTCGCTGGGCGCCGTGTGGTTGTCGCGCTGTGCGGATTTGGGGGTTGGTTTTCGGCGAATTGCCACGGTTCTAGCGGGCTTGGTATTTCAACGTTGGATTAACGTTGAACACATGTTGAAACAACGTGAATACTTCGGCTGCGGCCTTGGCGTTTGGTGGTTTGAATTCAAATACCGCCAAGCCTTCCGCCGCAGCATTGCCAAACACCTTGCGATTACCAAGGGGGGTGTCGAGGAACTCGAGACCCTTGGCGTTTTGAATCTCGGCGGCGGCATCGGCGTTATCTGCGCCCGAGGGGTCGGCGCGATTTAGGAAGGCAAGCGCACGTAAATCGGGATTATAGGGCCGTATCTCGGCGATCAAGCCGGACACTTTTTCCAATGTCCAAATGTCGAGCGAGCGTGGTGCGAGGGGGATCAGCAGGCATTGCGCAACACTGATCGCAGCCCGTTGGCTAGCGGTATCCCGGCCGCCGGTGTCGATGATGATATCCTGATATTTGACCGCGAAGCGCAAGGTCTCGGTGCGCACCGCGGCGCCGGTTTGCTTGGTGCAGGTATAGCCGGCTTGGCCATTGGTGCGGTGGTTTCGGGCCAAGGTGAAGTCGTAGGCGCTTTCCTGATCGTCGGCGTCGATCAATAGAACATCTCGACCGTCGGCCGCGGCGAGGCACGTTAAGTTAGTGGCGACGGTGGTTTTTCCTGTGCCGCCCTTGATCCCACCAACTGCGACGATCATACTGTATTCCTATAAGCGCGGCGTTCTTGCATAACGTTGTTATAACTACACATACACGTTATTAACACATTAAAATAACGTTGTTAGAACATCAACACCGTCCAGCATCGGAAAGACGTACAAGCACACAATCCACCCATCGAGCCGAACGCGCCCAAAAACAACCCTGGCACATGCTGCGGTGAAATCAATTTTATTTGTTCTTAACGACACGCCCAAACTTTAAGGCTTGCTGCCGGTCGTTTTGGTCGGGCCGTTGGCAGAACGATTCCGCAATGGTGTTTGTTGGCATCACCTTCTGACGCACGGTATTGCGATTGAAATTATGTCCAAGTTCCACGAGCAAATTTGGCTCTTCACAAGTCCCCACCAATGCTTCGTTGCCACGGTATTTTTGCCATCTTAAGCGAGCACTTTGAGAAGGTCTTGTTCACCACTAAACTGAGGTCTGGCGGCTGGCCTATTTCGTTGACACCAAATCAGCCCCACTCTATCCTGCAGCCGCCAAGAAAGGCATTTTCTTAATACTCGCTACTCGGAGGAGGGTACGAGACATGACTAAGTATCGGTGGGCAGTAATTTTGCCGCTTGCATTGGCGGTATTGGTTGTGTCGGCGGCCAGTTGGAGTGTGGGCGCGGATTCTCTTGAGTCTGTGGTCGACGTTCAGAAATACAATCGCTCCATTCACATCATGGCCATGCTGTTGGTTGGTTTCGGATTTTTAATGGTGTTTGTGAAGAAGTATGGGCGCTCGGCGGTTACCGCGACCTATCTTTTGGTCAGCGTCGCTCTGCCGCTCTATATCGCAATACATAGTTTGGGCGTGTTTGGCGAACCGGTAGATGTGGTGATCGATAAATTGATCCTCGCAGAATTCGCTGCCGCAGCCCTGTTGATTTGCGCTGGCGCTGTGCTCGGCCGGTTGCAGATGGAACAATATGTGTTGTTGGCCATTCTTTTCATTCCCTGCTACATGCTCAACGAATGGATCGTTTTGAACGGCGGTCTGGGTGTGATGACGGCCGGTGAATTCATTGATACCGGTGGATCGATCATCATCCACGCTTTCGGTGCTGCTTTCGGTGTGGCTGTGGCGATGACCATGACGACCGACAGCGAATTAAGCACGGAAATCGAATCCGACTTTACCAGCGACCGCTTCTCGTTGTTGGGAAGCATGGTTCTCTGGCTTTTCTGGCCAAGTTTCTGTGCCGCGTTGGTGCCGGCCGAGGCGGTACCGGCCACGGCGCTTAACGTGGTTATTTCGTTGTGTGGCGCGACGATCGCGACCTACCTTGCATCGATTGCCTTGCGGCGAAAGATCTCTATGGTCGACATCGCCAATGCGACTCTCGCTGGCGGTGTGGCGATCGGTTCGACGTGCGACACGGCGACCCCGGCTGTGGCTTTCGTTATCGGTATTTTGGCCGGGACACTATCGACCTACGGATTCGCTGTGCTACAGCCGAAAGTCGAAAAGATGCTCAAGGGCATCGATACATGCGGTGTGCAGAACCTTCACGGCTTCCCGGGTATTTTGGGTGGCGCCGCAGCAATGTTCGTGGTCGAGGGAATAGCCAACCACACCCAGCTTATGGGTATCGTGGTGACTTTGGTTGTCGCTTTGGCGACAGGTTTTGTCACCGGCAAAATCCTTGCTACTTTTGGTCGTCGAGCCGAGCCCTATACTGACGCGGAGGAAATTATCGTCGAGGATTAGGGGCCGCGTTTTCTGGCGGCGAGACTGTCCTTCCTGCCGCGCTCCGCGCCCTCGCGTAACGTTCACGCGAGGGTGCCGGGCGTGGTTTCGTTTTTTCGTTGTAATTTTGCTGACATGATCTTCTCGGGCCAGAATGCTTTTCCCGGGCTGTGGAGCTTGTATCGAATTATCCAGTCCATATGGGGGTTGGTTTTCGCCGGCGCCGGGCGGGGCGCACCGTGTGTCATACGAGATTTGACAGTAATACGGGATTTGACAGGGCGAATTGCCGCCGGTGGGGTTGTTGGCGTTGGGGTGTTCTTGGTGTTGATGAGCACGGCCGTCGCGGGTTTGGGTGTGATGGCGCCACCCGTGGACGAGGCGGGAGAGGGCTTCGGTGTTATGTCGGTGGCGCCAGCGGGCCTACCAAAAAGTTTTCGAGCCGGTGAAACCTTTCGAGATTGCGAGGATTGTCCGGAATTGGTGGTCATTCCGAGTGGGGTATTCGTAATGGGTTCGCCCATTACCGAGCGGGAGCGCGATTTCGAAGAAGGCCCCCAACACGAGGTAAGGGTCGCCGATGTCTTTGCCTTAGGAAAATACGAAGTGACGGTTGGTCAGTGGCAGGGCTGTCTGTCGGCCGCTGCGTGCGCGCCGATTTCAGACCGGGGGTGGGGCGATGAACAGCGGCCAGTGATCAACGTGAGTTGGAATGCCACCCAGGAATACGTTCGCTGGCTGAGTGAAAAAACCGGCCAAAAATATCGTTTACCCAGTGAGGCTGAATGGGAGTACGCGGCCCGCGGTGGCACCTCCTCGGCCCGCTATTGGGGTGCCGATATCGGTGTTGATAAAGCCAATTGCCATGGTTGCAGCGAAATTTTCGATGGCGAGCAAACCACTGCGGTAGGCTCGTTCGCGGCGAATCCTTTTGGTTTACACGATATGATCGGAAACGTGTGGGAGTGGGTTGGCGACTGCTGGAACGATAGCTATGAAGGGGCCCCGGCAGATGGTTCGGTGTGGACCAAGGGCGATTGTCGTCTCGGGGTTTTGCGGGGTGGCTCTTGGGGCTATTTCCCGCGTAGTGCTCGGGCCGCTAGCCGCCACCGGGCGGAGCGCGAAATAGGACTGAGCACCAATGGGTTCCGTGTCTTGCGGGTTATTGACACCGAGGGTTCCAGCTCTCCCCCGTGAGAGCGCAAATTTGGGGGAGAACCGGAACAGAGCGTTGGTTACTTGGTGTGGGTTTTGGTTTTCCTACTTCAATTTTCCAGGCAGGCTCAAATCGCCGGAGGCGACATCGAACACATCGGTGACGCAGAGTAGGGGCGCGTGGACCTCGGCATTGACTTGCAAGGCGGATGTAACGCCGTCAAAGGAAACGTTGTGCAGGCTGGTTAGATTGTCGAGAGGCACGCGCACGGTGATCGAGTTTTCGCTGACCAGGGGCGCGTAGCCGGGGCTGTCGATCATGATGGGCAGGCCGGGCCATGTCTTGGGCATGTTGGGGTTGGTTCCCTCGGGAACGTCCATCACTTTCAAGGCGCCTTCGCCGCATGCGTTATCGGGGGTCAAAACAACCCAATGGCTATGCCAATAATCACCATCGTTGGCGAGGTCACCGTCGGCGTTTTCGTCGAATAGCGGGGTGTCGTCGAAGTCCGGATGGGCGGTTACTGCAAAGGCCAGGATACCCTTTTTCGTCAAGGCGTGCTCAAAGCCGATTTCAGAGGCCTTGATGGTCGTTGGCCAGACATAGGCAAACACACCGCTTCCGGCAAGGGCGCCGGTGGACGCTGGCTTTGTGGCCCCGGCTTGTCCATCCACCTGCATGCTGAAGACGAGCCAGTTGTCTTCTCGGGTGACTTCGGTTTGAACGACGTCGAAGTCGGGCTGTTCGGCGTTTCCGCCTTCGGCTTTAATTTCATCGGCAACTGCCGTTGAGGTGAGGAACGCAAGCGCCGCGAGGGCGATGAAACCACGGTGGAAAACGATCATTTCATACTCCTTTCCTGTTCGAGGCCGTCGACCCCGTTGGCAGAAGGCAAGGCGCCGTTCGTTATCGTTAGCTATTCGGTTTGACCCCGAAGCCAGTCACTTGTCAAGCGGCAACAAATCGGGTTGGTCTCGGACGGGAAAAATGGCGTTATTTATTCTGTTTCATATTTGGTCCCGCAAGAACACTTTGTTTGTTGCCGATGAAATTTTGCAACGCTGATCAATATGTCGCCGTATGTTTAATCGCGGTCGATTGAAGAAGAATAAGTTTTTGTCGCTCCCGCCGCGACGATGGCTTTGCCAATCGAGTGCGCGGGAAATACCAAATAATGATGATGTTGGGGAGCTTTGTCGGAAAGGGTTTTCAAGATCAGGGCCTTGCGAGGGCTTTACCAAATTGAAATGGCTCGCTATCATTGACGAATCTAACTCTATTCCACTTCGAGGGTTAAGTGGGATGTCGCTATTGGGAGGTACCATGAAGAAATCATCGTATGCAATGGCTCTCGCCGGTTTCGCGGCTGCTTCGGTCGCGTGCGGAGGTATTGCACAAGCACAAACGTTCTATAACCAAGGCCGCATGAATGATGGGGGTCCGATCCTGGTCGGCATCAATCATTCTTTGTCCGGCACCATGGCCATCAGTGAGACCACGTTGAAGGACGTGGTTGTCATGATGATCGAAGACCTGAATAATTCAGGGGGTCTTCTCGGTCGGAAGGTCGAAGCTGTGGTGGTCGATCCGGCGTCCGATTGGCCGCTGTTTGCTGAGAAGGCGCGCGAGCTCATCGTAGCTAAAGAAGTCGATGTCACCTTCGGTAACTGGACGTCGGTTTCGCGGAAATCGGTGCTGCCGGTTTACGAGGAGCTCAACGGCCTTTTGTTCTATCCGGTGCAGTATGAGGCCGAGGAGTGTTCGCGCAACGTCTTCTACACTGGCGCCGCGCCGAATCAGCAGGCCATTCCCGGCGTCGACTACTTGGCGAGCGAGGAAGGCGGAGGCGCCGAGCGTTGGGTATTGCTGGGGACAGACTATGTGTATCCCCGTACCACCAACAAGGTGCTTCGCGCATACCTCTATTCCAAGGGTGTGGCTGAGGAAGACATTTACGAGGAATACACACCGTTCGGTCATTCCGACTGGCAGACCATCGTGACGACGGTCAAGGATTTCGCCGCCCAGGGCAAGCCCACGGCGGTGGTATCGACCATTAATGGTGACGCCAACGTGCCTTTCTACAAGGAACTTGGAAACCAGGGAATCGCGGCGGAAGACATTCCGGTAATCGCTTATTCCGTGGGTGAGGAAGAGCTCGCTGGTTTGGATACCGGTCCTTTGGTTGGGCATTTGGCCGCGTGGAACTATTTCCAATCGGTGGATACCCCGATCAATGCGAAATTCGTCAAGCGTTGGTACGATTTCATCGACGATCCCAAGCGCGTGACCAATGATCCCATGGAAGCCCACTACATCGGCTTCAACATGTGGGTTCAGGCGGTGCGTCAGGCCGGCACCACGGACGTGGATGCCGTTCGCCAAGCGATGTACGGTCAAACGGTCACGGGTCTAACTGGCTATGAAATCATGATGGACACCAACCACCATTTGCACAAACCTGTGTTGGTGGGCGAGGTCCAAGAAGATGGTCAGTTTGAAATCGTTTGGCAGACCGAAGGCCCGATACGGGCGGATGCCTGGAGCCCCTATATTCCGGAGAGCGCCAAGCTGACGGCCGACTGGACCTATCCTTGGGTTTGCGGCAACTGCGAGGAACCCCGGTTCACACCGGGTCAGAACCCGATCTAAATTCGAGACCGTCGGGAGGTCCCGTGTGTTGAACACATTCGGACATCCCGATTTCGGGTAGCATCGCAAAGGGGTGGTGGGCTTTGTCCACCACCCTGGCGCGGCGCGGCTTACCGTGGCCCGCGAATATTATAACAACAGACGCGGGCGGGAATATTGGGGAAGGCTGACAATGTCTTGGATTGGACCTCGAAGGGGGGGTGATTCCGCAGCGGGAATCCCGTACCCGGTGAAGGTAGTTGCGGGAGTTTTTTCGACACATCTCCCGAAATTTTCCGCAGTCTTTTTGGCGGCTCTTTTAGTCATTTTTTCAGGTGCGCTGGCTGTGGCCGACGAGTCTGCGGGCCCCAGTGAAAGTATGGTGAACTCCCTGGCGGCGAAGAAGTTTGGCGATAAACGCGCGGCGATCGAGGCCCTTGCGGCGCTTGGCGACGAACGAGTTATCCCGGTTTTCGAGGCCATGGTCGACGGTAATTTGTGGCTGCGTAAATCCGACGGCAAGGTGGTCATAGCGCAGGCCCAGGGTAGCGTTTACGTGCTACAGGACCCATTGACGTTGGCTGAAATCGGCCAAGTGGAAAAAAGCGAAATCAAATCGGTCCGGGCTAATAACAAGCTGCGGCGGATGATCCGCCAGGCCTTGGGTGGTTTGACCTTGATGAGCGCTGACCCGGCGCGACGCGTAGTGGCGGCCGATGCGGTTTTCCGCGCCCAATCGGCGGATGCCATACCGGCGCTCGAGACGGCGCTGGAGCGAGAAAACGATAGCAGCGTCGCCTCGCGCATGGAACGTGCCTTAGCCGCGAACCGGTTGATGACCACGGATGATATTGAGGTGCGGCTCACGGCCATTAAGACCCTCGGGGGCCACGCCGATCCCGAGGTTCAGGCGTTGCTTGCCAGCGTGTTGGTGAAGGGCGAGACGGAAGGCTTGGACGAGAGTATCGTCGCCGCTGTCAACGAGGCCCTCGAATCGGTGGAGCAAAAGCTGTTTTTGTGGGGCCTGGTGGGCGACTTGTTTTTCGGGGTGAGTTTGGGCTCGGTGTTGTTGCTGTGCGCGGTCGGCCTGGCCATTACCTTCGGGGTGATGGGGGTGATCAACATGGCCCATGGCGAGCTCATGATGATCGGGGCGTATACCACTTTCATCATTCAGGAAATTTTTCGCGCCTATTTGCCTGAAGGGGCGTTCGACTATTCCATGTTGATCGCCGTTCCGGCGGCATTCCTGATTTCGGGCGTTTTCGGCATCGCCATCGAGCGCGGTATTATTCGCTGGCTGTATGGCCGCCCTTTGGAGACCTTGCTCGCTACTTGGGGGTTGAGTTTGATCCTGCAGCAGATGGTGCGCACCATCTGGGGGCCGACCAACCAACGGGTCTCGCCGCCGTCGTTCATGAGCGGCGCCATGGAGTTCGCCAGTGGTTTGACGCTGACCTACAACCGTATCTGGATCATTGTTTTCAGTTTGACCGTCTTGGCGCTGATCGGGGTGCTTTTACGCAAGACGACATTCGGCTTGCGTATGCGGGCGGTGACCCAGAACCGCCGCATGGCGAGCTCGATGGGTATTCGCACTGGGGCGATCGACGCGCTGACCTTCGGTTTGGGCGCCGGGGTGGCCGGTTTGGGCGGCGTGGCCTTGAGCCAAATCGACAATGTAAGTCCGAACCTGGGGCAAACCTACATCGTCGACTCCTTCCTCGTGGTGGTGTTCGGCGGCGTCGGAAACCTTTGGGGAACCTTGGTGGGCGCTTTCACCTTGGGGGTCATCAACAAATTCCTGGAGCCCCTGGCTGGCGCTGTGTTGGGCAAGATCTTCGTGCTCATCTTCATCATCATCTTTATTCAACGCCGGCCACGTGGGTTGTTCGCCCTCAAAGGCCGCTTCGTGGAGAGCTGAGCCATGATGACCGCGAGCCATCGACCGATGCTGTTTGCTATCTTCGGTGACCGGGGCGGGCAAATTCTCCTCGGTTTGCTGTTGCTGGCTGCGATTCTGGTGCCCATCCTCAACCAAATGGTGCCACCGGATTCGCCGCTCTATCTCAACGCCTACAGAGTTAGCCTGTTTGGCAAGTACCTGTGTTTCGCCCTAGTCGCCTTGAGCGTCGATCTGGTGTGGGGCTTTTGCGGGTTGTTGAGCCTTGGCCACGCGGCGTTTTTCTCCCTCGGCGGGTATTGCATGGCGATTCACATGATGCGCCAGATCGGTGAACGTGGGGTTTACGGACACCCGATCTTGATGGATTCCCATGTCTTCCTGAATTGGAACGAACTTCCCTGGTTTTGGTACGGGTTCGATAGTTTCGTCTTCACCTTCGCCATGGTGCTTTTGGTGCCAGGGATACTGGCCCTGGTATTTGGCTGGCTAGCCTTTCGCTCGCGTGTCACCGGCGTCTATCTGTCGATCATTACCTTGGCCATGACGTTTTCGTTCATGCTCGCGTTTTTCCGTAACAACATGGGTTTTGGCGGCAATAATGGTATGACCGATTTCATGGACTTGTTGAACTTCAACGTGCGCGCGGACGCCACTCGGTGTGGGCTTTTCGTCGCCTCGGCCATGGCGGTGGGAATGGCCTATATTCTGTGCCGGGTGATCGTCGCCTCGAAGCTCGGGCGGGTGTTGATCACGATCCGCGATTCCGAGAGCCGGGCGCGGTTCCTGGGCTATCGGGTGGAATATTTCAAGGTCTTCGTCTTCACGCTTTCAGCCATGTTGGCGGGGATTGCCGGCGCGCTTTACGTGCCTCAGGTGGGGATCATCAATCCAAGCGAATTTCATGTCGCGAAATCGATCGAGATCGTCATCTGGGTGGCGGTCGGCGGTCGGGGCACCCTGTACGGCGCTGTGCTTGGCGGGATTTTCGTGAATTATTTCAAGACGTTTTTCACCACTTGGGCTCCCGATTATTGGCTCTACGCGCTTGGTGTGATGTTTGTCGGCGTGACGTTGTTTATGCCCCAGGGAATCGTCGGTGTGTTGTCAAAGTTTTTCGGCAAGAAAAAGGCTGAGGCCGATAAGGATGCGGATAAGGATGTGGGCGGGGATACCGCCGAGGTCACGGCTGAATCTCCGGAACCCGCACCCGGGCCGGCGCCTGAATCCGGGGGTGGGCGATGAATGAGAGATTCCAGATGGATCTGCCGATTCCCGAGACTAAAAACCGGGAATTGGAGGAATATGAAGGTATCGCCGAAAATGTTTTGGGAAAGGCCCTGAAGGAACTCGGGGGACATTACGGCGATCATGAATGGTATCACGCGCGTCGCCCTGAAATTCATCCCAATAGCGTCAGGTTTATCGTCGGCATCGATGACATGTCGAGAGGGGGAAAACTTGAAGAGGCCTTGCGCAAGTATTGGCACGAGATCGTGCCGAAGGTGGAAGCCAAGGTACAGGAGGTCGGGATTGGAACCCGGCGCGGGGTACAAGACACCATTTTGTATCTTGAGGGTGTGACGGTTAGTTTCGATGGCTTCAAGGCTCTGAACGACTTGAGTTTTTATGTTTTGGAAGGTGAGCTTAGGGCGCTTATCGGGCCCAATGGTGCGGGCAAAACCACGATGATGGACGTGATCACCGGCAAAACCCGGCCCGATACAGGAAAGGTTTTCTTTAAACGAAGTATCGACTTAACGAAATTCGATGAAACCAAGATCGCCAATATGGGCATCGGCAGAAAATTTCAGAAGCCGACGGTGTTCGACAATCTCTCGGTCTTCGAGAATTTGGAGCTCGCGCTCATCGGCAATCGGGGAGTTCTCGATTCGTTGATATTCAAGCTCACGGGCGAACAGCGGGATCAAATCGACGACATGATGGAAACCATCGCGCTTACCGAACATCGCGACAAGCTCGCCGGATCTCTTGCCCATGGCCAAAGGCAATGGTTGGAGATCGGTATGCTGCGCATGCAGGACCCCGAGCTTTTATTGGTCGATGAACCGGTGGCTGGTATGAGCGGCGCCGAGACCGAACAGACCGTGCAACTCCTAACCAAGATCGCAAAAACCCATGCCGTTGTCGTCGTCGAACACGACATGGATTTTGTCTACGCGCTGAATTGCCGGGTGACGGTTCTGGTCGAGGGGACGGTTCTCGCCGAAGGTTCGATGGATAAGGTGAAGAACGACGAACGGGTTATCGAAGCGTATTTGGGGCGCTAAGCGATGTTAGAGGTTCAAGGACTCGATCTGTTTTACGAGACGAGTCAGGCTTTGTGGGGGGTCACCTTATCGGCGTACAAAGGCAAGGTTACCTGTGTGCTTGGCCGTAATGGGGTGGGAAAGACAAGCCTGATCCGCGCCATCGCCGGTCAACACCCGATCCGTGACGGAAAAATTCTTTGGGAAGGGAAGGATGTCACTAATTTGCCATCCTATGAGCGTGCCAAGGCCGGCATTGCCATCGTTCCCCAGGAGCGGGAAATATTTCCGCTGCTGACGGTGGAGGAAAATTTGCGCACTGGTTTCGCGCCGCTTCCTCGGGCCTTACACTATGTTCCTGAAGGCGTATTCGAACTGTTCCCGGTGCTCAAGGATATGTTGGGTCGCCGGGGCGGCGATCTATCGGGTGGCCAGCAACAACAGCTCGCCATTGCGCGGGCGCTGGTGACACGTCCCCGGCTGTTGCTGTTGGACGAGCCGACGGAAGGAATTCAGCCGTCCATCATCAAGGAGATCGAGCGGGTCATTCGAATTCTCGCTGACCGTGGCCACCCGGATGAAGGCGCTGGCAAGCGCCAAGCAAAGGCCGATGATGGCGCCGACGTCGGTCAGATGGCGATTCTCTTGGTCGAACAATACTGGGAATTCGCGCGAGATTTGGCGGACGCCTTCGCCGTCATGGATCGTGGGCAGGTCGTGTTTGCGGGCAAATCCGGGGATGTGGAGGAGGAAAAAGTCCGGCGCTATCTCACCGTCTAGATTTTACCGTTGGGAGAACGAACTTTGCGGTAATGGGGGTTAATGACGCGCCCCTGCTGGATGATGACGGGGCTTTTGTAAAAGGCTGGTGACGAAGAGGAGGGCAAGCGGTGCGACTATCGCCGAGAGAAAAGGACAAATTGTTGGTGGCCATGGCGGCGAGCGTGGCGCGGCGACGCTTGGAGCGGGGGGTAAAGCTCAATTTTCCGGAAGCGGTAGCGCTAATTTCCGACTATGTGGTCGAAGGCGCCCGCGATGGCCGTAGCGTGGCCGATTTGATGTTGGCCGGCGCCACGGTGTTGACCCGTGATCAGGTGATGGCCGGCATCCCCGATATGATTCCGGAAATTCAGGTGGAGGCCACCTTCCCCGACGGCACCAAGCTGGTGACCGTTCATCAGCCGATTCGTTGATTTTTTTCCATGAGGTGCAGCCATGATACCTGGTGAAATCATCGTCGCCGCGGGCGAAATTACGCTCAACGAGGGCCGGGAGACGCTAAGCCTCACCGTTTCCAACACCGGGGACCGGCCGGTGCAAGTGGGCTCCCATTATCATTTCTTCGAAAGCAATACGGCTCTCGAGTTCGAACGCGCCAAGGCGCGTGGTTTCCGTCTGGATATTCCGGCCGGCACGGCGGTACGTTTCGAGCCTGGTCAAAGCCGGGAAGTGAACTTGGTGCGTTATGCCGGCGGCGGTGAAATTTATGGTTTCAACGCCCTGATCAACGGCGCGCTGGAGGGCTGACGGGCCATGGCATATCCCATTGACCGCCGCGCTTACGCGGCCATGTTTGGGCCCACGGTCGGGGACAAGGTGCGGCTTGCCGACAGCGAGCTGTTCATCGAGGTCGAGGAAGATCGGACGACCTATGGCGAGGAGGTGAAATTCGGCGGCGGCAAGGTTATCCGCGATGGCATGGGTCAGTCGCAAATCAGCCGCCAGGACGGTGCCGTGGATACGGTGATTACCAATGCTTTGATCGTCGATCACTGGGGTATCGTCAAGGCAGACGTGGGATTGAAGGACGGCCGTATCGCGGCGATCGGCAAAGCCGGCAATCCGGACGTGCAGCCCGATGTCGATATCGTCATCGGCCCCGGCACTGAGGCCATCGCCGGCGAAGGCCGCATCCTGACCGCCGGGGGCATCGACGCCCATATTCACTTTATTTGCCCGCAATTGGTGGACGACGCGCTGTACTCGGGCATCACCACCTTGTTGGGTGGGGGCACCGGTCCGGCCGACGGTACCAACGCCACGACCTGCACCCCCGGCCCATGGCATATCGCGCGCATGCTGCAGGCGGCCGAGGGCTTGCCGATCAATCTCGGATTTTTCGGCAAGGGCAACGCCTCCAAACCGGAAGCAGTGGTCGAGCAAGTGCGTGCCGGCGCCTGTGGTCTGAAGCTACACGAGGATTGGGGCACCACGCCCTCGGCCATCGATACCTGTCTCGGGGTGGCCGACGAGATGGACGTTCAGGTTGCCATTCATACCGACACCTTGAACGAATCGGGCTTCGTCGAAAACACCGTGGCGGCTTTCAAAGGGCGCACCATCCATGCCTTTCATACCGAAGGTGCCGGGGGCGGCCACGCGCCGGATATCATTAAGGTTTGTGGCGTTGCTAATGTCTTGCCGTCGTCGACCAATCCGACCCGTCCGTTTACCGTCAACACAGTCGATGAGCACCTCGACATGCTGATGGTATGCCATCATTTGGACGCCAAAATTCCGGAGGATGTGGCCTTCGCGGAAAGCCGTATTCGGCGGGAGACCATTGCCGCCGAGGACATTTTCCACGATCTCGGCGCCTTCAGCATGATCGCTTCGGACAGCCAAGCCATGGGCCGCATCGGCGAGGTCATCACGCGGACCTGGCAAACCGCCGATAAAATGAAAAAACAGCGCGGCCGTCTACCCGACGAGAAGGGCGATAACGACAATCTCCGGGTGCGCCGCTACGTCGCCAAATACACGATTAACCCAGCGATTTGCCATGGCATGGCGGATCATGTCGGCTCGGTAGAGGCTGGTCGGCTGGCCGATTTGGTACTGTGGAGCCCGGCATTCTTCGGTGTTAAGCCCGACCTGGTGTTGAAGTGTGGCACCATCGTCGGCGCTGCTATGGGCGATCCCAACGCCTCCATTCCGACGCCGCAGCCGGTCCATTATCGGCCGATGTTCGCGGGCTTTGGGCGAGCGCTGACGGAAAGTTGCGTGACCTTCGTCTCAAAGGCTTCGCTCGACGAAGGAAGCCTCGAGGCGGCGCATCTGGAAAAGCCCCTGGTCGCGGTAAGCGATACCCGGGGGGTGGCGAAGAAGGACATGGTGCTGAATTCTCTAGCGCCGACCATCGAGGTCGATCCGGAAACCTATGAGGTCCGGGCGGATGGCGAGATGCTCACCTGCGAGCCGGCGGCGGAATTGGCCATGGCCCAACGCTACTTCCTTTTTTAACGTTGTTTTAACATGCGTCGTGCGATCTCGGTCCGGCGCTCCGGTGGTTGGCCGGAGCACACTGCTTTGGCGACGGTGACTTTGGATTTCACCGGGCGCCACCGTCGTCGCATCCGTCTCACAGATGATGTTGGACAACCATTTTTGCTCGATCTTAGCGAGGCCACCCGGCTCGACGATGGCGACGGTCTGGTGCTTGAGGACGGCAGCTTTATCCGCGTCGCTGCCGCAGCCGAGGCGGTGATGGACATACGCTGCCGCGATTCCGTGTTGGGTTTGCGCATCGCTTGGCACGTGGGCAACCGGCATACGCCGATGCAGATTTTGCACGACGGCTGTTTGCGTATCGGCGTCGACGAGGTGTTGGCAGACATGATCGTTGGTCTGGGCGCCGAGGTGAAACGTCATCGCGCGCCTTTTACTCCAGAGGCCGGGGCTTATCATGAGCTCGGTGCCACTTAGGGTTGGCATTGGCGGCCCGGTGGGGTCGGGTAAAACCGCGCTGCTCGTGGCCTTGTGCCGGCACCTGCGCGACCGCTATCGACTCGCTGCGATTACCAACGACATCTACACCAAGGAGGATGCCCAGTTCGTTACCCGCTCGGGGGCATTGGTGCCGGAGGGGATCATCGGCGTGGAGACCGGGGGCTGCCCCCATACGGCAATCCGCGAGGACGCATCGATCAATCTCGCGGCGGTGGCGGAAATGCGTAAGCGCTTTCCTGATCTGGAGGTGGTGTTCATCGAATCCGGCGGCGACAATTTGGCGGCGACATTTTCGCCGGAACTGGCCGATATGACGATTTATGTCATCGATGTTTCCGCCGGCGACAAAATTCCGCGCAAAGGCGGGCCCGGGATTACCCGCTCCGATCTGCTGGTGATCAACAAGATCGACCTCGCGCCCCTGGTCGGCGCCGATCTGCAAGTGATGGAAAACGACGCGCGCAAGATGAGAGGCGAAAGACCTTTCCTGTTCACCAACCTAAAGGCGGTGTCAGGCCTCGATCAGGTGGCCAATTTCATCATTGAAACGGGAGGGCTTGCCGCCGACCGCTGATACGCCCGTGGGCGGGAATGTTACACTATTGTCAATAGTGTAATATTTTTCCCCCGTTTAACCAGCATTTCGGCAGCTTTTCGCGTCTAGCGGCGGGTTGTATGGGGCTGGAATGTTACCGGACTCTAGGCTGTAATGTCACATGGCTGCGGAGATCCGCCTATTCGATAACGCTGGCCGCCGGCTGTATATAAACGCGGCGGAGCGGGCCGCCTTCCTGGCGGCCGCGCAGGAACAGCGTCGCACCGTGCGTACCTTTTGTTACACGCTCCACTATACCGGTGCGCGGATTTCCGAAGTCTTGGCGCTGCGACCATCAAAAGTGGATCTCGCCGAACGGGTGGTGATTTTTCGCTCACTGAAGAAACGCGCCAAGATCGTCCACCGTGCTGTTCCAGTACCCGATGGGTATTTGGATGCCCTGGATATGGTTCACGGACTTCGTGAAGCCCGGCGGGCGAAGGACGACGTACGGTTATGGCCGTGGACCCGTCAGCACGCCTGGCGGTTGGTCAAGGCGGTGATGGCAGCGGCGGGGATCGACACCCACGAGCGCTATGGGACTGCCAAGGGCTTGCGCCATGGCTTCGCCATCGCGGCTCTGGCTAAGGATGTGCCCTTGCCGGTGGTACAAAAAATAATGGGCCACGCAGACATCAAAACCACTGCGATTTATCTCGATGCGATTGGGCTCGAGCAGCGGGATTTTACCGCGCGCATGTGGGATTGAGTGGCGGAAAGGTATTAATAAATTCAGGTTTTGCTTTCCAGCTAGCGGCCCGTGTAATAGGCTGAAGCAAGGAGCTCTCCTTTCAATAAAATTTGGCGGCGAAAACATTTGGGGTGAGGATTCCAGGTTTTTGGTGCGAGGATTCCAAAGTTATGCTAGGTTCGATTGACAATAAGACTTGGTGGCCCAATCAAATAATTCGTCCAGGCGAATAGTCCATTGGCAATGGAGATCGGGCCGAAACGGATACAGGAAGGAAAGCCACGGGCGAGGAAGATATGCGCAAGTGGAGCGAACTGACCGAAGCCGAACAGAATCGGCTAAAGCGGGCCCAGCGCACCCGGGAAAACCGCCGCGGGCGTAAGCGCCCGGCGCAACTACCGAACAAACTGGCCCGGACGGCGGCCTTCGCGCCACGTCGGAACGGACTGATTACCGACAGTAAATTCGAGCGGACCTACGTGGTGGCGGGCGGGTCGGTCATCCATGTTTCGGGCCGGGAGTTGGGGTCTCAGCACCGGGATGCGATCTACGCGCTGTTTCGCCTGTGTCCGAAGTGCGTTTCGGTCGCCAACCCAAATTACAACCGTGCCCAGCCGGAATCGGCGCTGAACACAAAAACCCGCATTCACTACGAGACCCGCACGACCTGGCGTGAATTGATCCGCACCCTAGGAAACACCGCCCATCCCAACAATCTTTTGACGCTTCTGCAGATTTTCGAGGAATTGCAAAAGGTGGTGATAAGAGTACAGCGCGGCAACCCCTTCGAGGTTCTTGGTGCTAATGACGCCGGGAATTTGAACGGACCGGGGATGTCCGAGAACATCATCACCCGGATCATCTGGCACGGTGCCGAGTTGGATAGCGTGGTCGAAATTTATTACGGCGAGTGGATCCGCAATACCTTCGAGGCCAATCATTTGGTCAGCCTCAACGCCGACGTCCAGTTCCGCCTCAAAAATGACCACGCGAAGTCGTTTTGGCCGTATATCGATAGCCAGGTCCATCACCATTTCGTCGACGAGGATACCCTGGCCAGTTTGGCCGGCCGTAATCTGTGGAGCGAAGGCGAGGACAGTGCCACCCGCTCCGACTTCCGTAAGAAATGCAAACGCGCCTTCGATGACATGAAGAAGGCCGGCGGTCTGCAGGATTACGGAATCGAGACCCTAGGCAAGGGCCGGCGCAAATCCCGCCGCTACCACTATATCCATGCCCTGCCCCGACAAATGGAGATGGATATTTCCTACGGCGATAATCCGCTCGTCTAAAGGATCTTCGCTGGGGCAAAAACGGTCTTGGAAAGGTCGCCCCAAAAATATTCCTGATTTTTTACCGCGGCCACCAATCCCTAACCACAATGGTCCCGTTTGGCACAGCGGGCGTCGTCGAAAGAGGGCCGCGCTCATGATCACGTATTTGCGTGACCCACACGGGGAACCAATTGGGGCGGTAGCGTTTCGGCCTTTCAGGGGTGGTGACCGTCCAGAGTGCGGACAGAACCAACTAAAGCATGCGGGGGTTTTCGGGCAGACCGTCTGCATCACCAGCAAGCGGCATCTCCTGGGCGATTAAACGGGCCGAGAATCGTTCTGGGGGGTGCGGAAAACGAGGTCCAACCAGGGCCGCCCATGCCTTGTGGATAAACTGGTGGATAATCCGGTGGATAAACCGAGCCGGCCTTGGAAAGGTCGCCCCAAAAAGTGGAAAGGTCGCCCCAAAAAGTGGAAAGGTCGCCCCAAAAAGTGGAAAGGTCGCCCCAAAACCGGCCTGTAACCCATTGATTTAGCTTGATTTTTTACCTAAAGACTCTCTTAAAGACTCTCTTAAAGACTCTTTATAAAGACGGAAGACTGTGGATAACTTTCTTGGGGATAAACACCAAATCCAATGCAAAGAGCTCTTGCCTACCCGTTTCGCAAGGCTCGCACCTACTCCAACCTAGCCACCCATAAACCCCACCCAAACCTTCCTTTCGCCACCATTCGCATGAATAGGTTTACCAGGCAGGCAACCGACAAGCGGTCAAGCCAAGAGAATCATCGAGAGGCCAACGGCCCCTCACACCAAAAGTGGCTATTTTGCAACCACCCCACAGCCTCCTTTGCTTTGTTTTCGTTGCCAATACAACCCCTTTCCGATTCACGCTGACCACTCGTCAACGGATTCCGCTATCGGAAAATCGTCCAAGCCAACCGTTAGCGCTGCAGGTTTTCTATCGCTTCGAACAAAAACTGCGATAAACGCCCTCTCAGTGCTCCTTGTCGCTCATCCCGCATCCTTTGCCGCCTTGATGGGTAAAGTCTCTCCAGATGTCTTAAATCGCCATTGAGCGGTATTTCGCGATCGCTGATCTTCCTAGAAACCATTCTCCAACCGGCGCGGCTGTTTATGCTCGATCTGTAGAGGTCGCCCCAAAAACACCGCACACCGCACACCCACCTCCTATGGCTGTCCACCTGTTTCAGATAATAGGATTTATCCCCTGGTTTAGTGTCCCGCCATACGACGGCCAATCACAGCAAGATCAGCGTCCTCGATCGGCGTTTCGTAAACCAGTTTTCCGTTGAACATCACAACCACCCGATCGGACAGCTCAAGAATTTCGTCCAAATCCTCGCTAACCAATAACACCGAAACACCTCGATTACGGGCCTCAAGGAGCGCACGGCGAACCTCAGCGACGGCGACGATATCAAGACCGAAACACGGATTAGCAACCACAAGCAGCGTTACTTCGGGAGCCAGCTCGCGTGCTAGAACAGCCCGTTGAACATTGCCTCCGGAGAGGCTAGCAATAGGCATTTCGGGTATCGGTGGCTTAATATTGTAGCGTGCAATTTGCTGCCGGGCCATTTGCCGAATGGCGCCTTTACGCAACCACCATTGGCGCCACGCTAACGGTCGACGGTCAAAAGCGCGCAATGACAGGTTTTCGGCTACGCTCATAGCGGGTACGCAGGCATTGCGCAAAGGTTCCTCTGGCAGGCAAAACACTCCTTTGGCCGCCATTTCCCGGCGGGTTGCTTGATATGTCTCGCCGTGAACCAGAATTTTTCCACCACTGGCATTCCGTTGGCCAGCCAAAGTCTCGACAAGCTCTCGTTGACCATTGCCTGAAACCCCAGCAATACCGACGATTTCACCGGCTTGAACGGTAAGATCAACTTCACGAAGGGCTTTCGCGCCGGCATCATCGTCAGCACTGAGCCCTCGGATCTGAAGACCTTGTCGAGATGTTGTCGGTGGGAAGGCCCGGGCTTCACGGTCGACCGGCGTCGGTAACGTTCGCGATCCGATCATCATCGAAGCCATATCATGGACATCAAGATCCGAGACGTCACCCTCCCCGACCAACCGGCCTGATCGCAACACAGCGACACGCTCAGCAAAAGCACTAACCTCACGAAGCTTATGGGTAATCATCAACACCGTAATATCGCCGTTGGTGGCCATGTCCTTGAGAATACCAAGAACCTCGTCGGCCTCTCCGGGTGTCAGTACTGAAGTGGGTTCATCAAGAATGAGAAAGCGCCGTTCGAGATAAAGCTGCTTAAGAATCTCGACCTTTTGCTTCTCACCAGCCGCGAGATCTGTTACCGGGTCATCGAGACGCACGCCAAAGGGCGTTTTTTGAAGAAAACTGTCGATCTTTTCACGTTCCCGTCGCCAGTTAATTTTGAACGGCACGCTGGCTCGCGCCATAACCAGATTTTCGGCCACGGTCATGTTCGGAACCAAAGTGAAATGCTGGTACACCATGCCAATACCAACCGCATGAGCATCCCGCGGGCTCAACATCTTTCGCCGTTGTCCAGCGAGAAAAAGATCCCCTTGGTCCGCCTGGTAATAACCGATCACACATTTTACCAAGGTGCTTTTACCGGCGCCGTTTTCACCCAATAACGCATGGACACGACCGGGAGCCACTTTGAGGGTAACGTGGTCAAGGGCGACAAGCGGACCAAACCGCTTGGTCATGCCGACAATGTCGATACCGATAGCCGATGACACGGATCTATGATCCCAATGCGGGATTAGGAAATAGCGGCGATAAAAGCATCGGCGGTGGCCACCCCACCGAACACCCCGCCCTGCATTTTTACCATCTTGATGGCAGCCTGATGATTTCCGAAATCGGTAGCACCGCAACAGTCTTCGAGCAATAAACACTCATAGCCGCGATCGTTTGCCTCCCGCATGGTGGTATGAACACAAACATCGGTCGTGATACCAGTCAAAACAACGTTTTCGATCCCCCGCTGGCGCAATAGCATGTCAAGATCGGTAGCACAGAAAGAGCCTTTGCCAGGTTTGTCGATAATGGGCTCATCATCGACCGGCGCCAGCTCGGGAATGATCTCCCACCCCGGCTCGCCGCGGACTAAAATTTTACCGCACGGACCCGAATCACCGATGCCAGCACCAATACGCTGGGATCGCCAGCGCTTATTTTCAGGCAAATCACTGAGATCTGCCCGATGCCCCTCACGGGTATGAAAAACATGCAAGCCCCTTGCTCGTGCCGCCGCGAGCACCTTGATGATAGGCTCGATGGGCGCTCGGGTGAGAGAAAGATCGTAACCCATGGAATCGACATAGCCGCCAGGGCCACAGAAATCAGTTTGCATGTCGATGACGATGAGGACGGTATTTTCAGGCCGTAGATCACCATTGTAGGGCCATGGATAGGGATCAGCTGAAACGTACTTTTTGGTCATGGTGAATACCCCCCGGTCTAAGGTTCACGCGTCGATTGGCGACCGCAAATTTGGGGCGGACATTCCGGCTGGCTTTGCGTGGGACGCCTGATCATTTATTTGGTGACACTCAGTTCGCTGGGCGCGCCGGCCAATGTACGGTGTGGTGAGCTGGTGAAGATCATAATCGCCAAAGTGAGCACATAGGGGGCCGCGTTGAATAGGTAATAGCTGGCGGTAATGCCAACCGATTGCAGGGCCGGCCCCAGAGCGCCGGCGCCCCCAAACAGAAGCGAAGCATAAAAACACCTCGCCGGATTCCAGCGAGCAAAAATGACCAAAGCGACAGCCATCAATCCTTGACCGCTTGACAACCCCTCGTTCCAACTCCCGGGGTAATAAAGCGACAGGAAAGCGCCCCCAACACCGGCCAAAAACCCGCCGCACGCGGTGCTCACCAAACGGATAAGCCTGACCGAATACCCCATCGCCAAAGTGGCGTCGGCGCTGTCACCAGCCATGCGTACGACCAAACCCCAACGGGTATTCTTGAAACTCCATAAAAGCGCCGGCACCAACACGACGCCAATGAGAAACAAGACGTTTATTCGTAACGCTGTCCGCACCTGTTCCGAAGCACTCCACCAGCCAAGCTCGATGGCTGGCAAATGGAGCGCCTTGGGTTGGATGAACGGCTTGCCGAGGAAGAAAGCAATGCCGGTGCCCAACACCATCAAGGCAATTCCAACAGCAATATCGTTGACCTTAGGAAGCGAGCAGATAGTGCCGTGCAGAGCCCCGAAAAGGATACCAGAGAAACCAGCAACAACCACGCCTAGCCACGGTGATCCAGTCAGGTACGAAACGGCGTAGCCACTCATCGCGCCCATAACCAAGGTGCCTTCGAGGCCGAGGTTGATGCGCCCGCTTCTTTCGGTCAGGCATTCACCCAAACTGACAAACAGAAATGGGGTGCTGACACGGATTGCACCCGCCAATATGGCGAGCGGAACGCCCCACCACCCAAGTCCCACCTCTTCCATCTAGGTGTCCCCGCCCCTGTGCAAACAGCGTGACAACGTCACGCCGGCCTTGCTTGAAAGAATCGAATACGGCCAAACAATGCCTCGCTGGCCAGAATGACGACAAAAGCGATACCTTGAAGAACCAGCTTGGTGGCGTCTGGTAAGTCGAGGCGACGCTGCAACAGCCCGCCGCTAGCCTCTATGCCACCAAGCAAAAGCGCCACCGGGATGATGGCGAGCGGGTTGTGGCGGGCGATGAAGGCCACCAAAATACCCGTGAAACCGTATTTCGCGATCAGCGATGCGTTGGCTTGGCCATGCACCGCTGCGATCTCGAACACACCAGCCAAGCCGGCCGCCCCGCCAGCGATAAAACAACTGATTACGATCAGGCGGCCGACCGGCAAGCCAGCCATTTTCGCGGCCCGAAGATTGCCCCCCACGACCCGGAACGAAAACCCAATTGTGGTGTGGAAAATCAAAATATACACAACGATACAAGCGACTACCCCAAACACGAGACCCCAATGGACATCCATGCCCGGGATAGCGCCGATCATGTTAGCGTCTCCGATATGCCGGGTGGACGGTTTATTTAAGCTTGCTGGATCCCGCATGATGCCCTCCACCAAGTGATTCATGATGGCGACGGCGATATAAAACAAAAGCAAGCTTGAGATGGTTTCGTTGACCCCCCGGTAGTGTCGCAAGACGCCGGCCAAAGCGATCCAAAGGCCCCCGACGGTCATGCCGACGAGCATCATGGAAAATTGTACGAACACTGGGGGAGCCCCCTCGACAGCAAGGGCGATAGCGACAGCGGCCAGGCCCCCAAGCACGAGGGCCCCCTCGCCGCCGATGACCACCAATCCGAGTTGTGCGGGAAGCGCAACGCACAGCGCGGTCAACAGCAAAGGCGCGGTTTGCCGCAGGGTGTTTTGCCACGAGAACCAGGTGCCAAAGGCGCCCTTATAGATGAGGGCGTAAACCGCTAAAGGATCAACCCCGACAAGGCTTATTACAGCGCCAAACAGCACCATCGAGAAGATGAGTGCCGCGAGCGGTATGAGTACCGCCTCAAGGCCGGCTCGAAACGGCATGGACGGGGAAGCGTTAGCTGGTGGCGCCGATCACGCCTTCAACAAGCCAGTCCATTTCCTCGAGCCAATAATCGGTTTGGATGTGTTCGGTACCGGCGGCAATTACTTCGTTACCCTTGTTGTCATTTATCGGACCCTTGAAGATAACGAATGCATCGGCCAGCATTTTCTCCTTGATACTGTTTCCGTGGTTGCGCGCGTCCTCGCCGATGGGTTCGCCATAGGGCGACGTCTTGACCAACCCGGCGGCCAAGCCGCCACGAACGAAATTGGCCAGTGGCTTGCCAGCGCGCGCGTCCTCAACAAATTTTATATAGACGCTTTCCCAGTTCCATTCGGCACCAGTGAGATAGCCGTTGGGCGCGAGGGGCTGCTGGTTGGCATGATAACCGCAGGTATAAATGCCGCGTCGCTCGGCGGTTTCGACCACGACCTTAGGGCTGTCAACATGCATCGTCATGACGTCAACACCTTGATCGATCAAAGCGTTGGTGGCTTCGGCCTCCTTGACCGGTTGTAGCCAATCACCCGTGAAGATCACTTGGGTGGAAATTTCGGGGTTAATGGATTTGGCGCCAAGGGTAAAGGCGTTGATGTTGCGCAGCACCTGGGGGATTGGTTTGGCCGCGACGAAACCAAGTTTGTTGGCCTTGGTGGCGTAACCGGCGGCGAGACCGTTGAGATATTGGCACTCGTCGATATAGCCGAAATAGCTGCCGGTGTTTTTTGGGTGCTCACCCTCCTTCCACAAGCCCCCACAATGCCGGAACTGGATGTCTGGATATTTGTCGGCAACCTTTAGCATATGGGGGTTGAAATAGCCGAACGAGGTGGGAAACAAGAGGATCGCCCCATCAAGCTCGATCATGCTTTGCATAGAGTTTTGCACGGCAATGGTTTCGGCGACCTTTTCCTCTTCCAACACGGTAACGCCCTCAAGCTTGGCTTTGACGGCAGCGGCACCCTCGGCGTGGGCCTGGCTATATCCGTAATCGTCGCGCGGCCCGACGTAAATAAAACCGACGGTAATATCACCCGCGCGAGCTGCACGAATGAAAGGCCATGGGCTGGCGATAGCAGCCCCCAGGACCGTGGCACTGTGGAGAAATCGGCGACGTGAAAACCCAGAATTGACAGACATTTCGGCACTCCCTCATCAAGGTTAGGTTTTGTTGGTTACCGTAGCATAGAATTTTTGTAACTGCCCAGGTGCC
>JAAXGF010000086.1 GCA_012267605.1 Alphaproteobacteria bacterium
GGTTTTTAGAAGTGTCCAGGTGACAAGGGACCGGCTAGGGCCCGCACCAAACTCGCGTCTAGGATGGCACCAGTGACGGTCAATAGGGCTGGTGGTTCCGCTTGCGCGAAGTAGTCGATGATGACGACCCGGCCGCCATCCTCGCCAACCAACACCAAATCGACGCCCACTCGCTGGAACGAAGCCGAAAGAAGGGGGAAGCCTTCCGGGACCTTGAGATGTTCATTGCCGTCGGTTCGGTAAACGTAGTAATCGCCAAATTGACGATCCGAATCCGATCTCAATCCTAGTTCGGAATAAGAAATTCTAGTAAACAATCTAGTCATTTCATTCCCGACATTATTGCCAAACTTTTGGCCCCATGGCGTCATCGCCGGCTTGGATTGCCATCAATGATTAATGGGGCAATTGGCACCGCACTAGGGTATTCGCGCATCGCGACCGTCGGACGGCACCCAGTAAGCGATTCGCCAATCATCAAGTCATCATACACTTCCTTGCAAGAATCGGTCCGACTTCGGAAAACACAATGATTCAAATAGGTTATGGCATATTACTAGTGTCACTCGACGGGCAAATTGCTTGATTTGTAAAGAAATCCGACACTTTGCAACATTATATCACAGCATTTTGCCGCAACGAATCACCATGCGGCACCATTAGAATACAATTACCTAACATATATCAAATAGATAGGGTCGGCTATCGAGCCCGGTCCGATAGTGTAAAGAGTCTCGACATTGGGCAAAGTGAGTACTCATCGCGCCAATCCGCCCTGAATACTTTCTACTGCCATGCGAAGTGACATTCAATCTTCAAAATCGGTCGAGGGCCTCGCACAGCCGATGCATCACGCCACACCAATCCCCCGGTTCACTTTGCCGAAATAGGCGCATCGTTGGGTACCAGGGGCTGTCGTCGCGTGCCAACATCCAACGCCAATCGGGGGCGAATGGTAGAAGAACCCATACCGGTTTCGCCATAGCGCCCGCCAGGTGCATAACCGACGTGTCCACGCCAATGATGAGATCTAGTGCGTCGATCGCGGCCGCCGTATCCGCAAAATCGCCTAGGGACGAAGAGAGATCAACAACGGTTTCATAACCTGGTACCGAAGCCGCCAATCGGCGCAAATCTTCGCCTTCCTTCTGTAAACTATAGAGGCGAATATCTTGGCGCTCGGCCAAGGGTCGAAAATCTTCCAGCGGACAGGAACGGTTGCGGTCGTTGTCGTGGCTCGGGCGACCGGCCCAGACGATTCCAATGCGCTTCTTTCCGTCCGCGCCCGCCGAGATTTGGCAGAAGGGTTCGGTACAACCCACGGGCACGCGCAAATACGGTACCTCGGCGGGTACCGTCTCGCGGGTTGTTGTGGCAAGACGCGGCAAGCTCATCACGGCAACGTATCGGTCGAATTGGGGAATTTGCGTTCCATCCGCCGGGACGACAACCGCGACATCGTCCAGGGTCTCGAACAAACGTTTGAGTTCCGGCTGACAATAGAGCAACACGGTGTTTCCCTTGGCGGCGACCCAACTGACATATCGGACGAATTGCATTGTGTCGCCGTACCCCTGCTCGGCGTGAATGAGTATGCGCAGTCCACTCGCCGGAACCCCCCATCCCACACCTGCCCGGTAATTTTCCTTCCGGGAAAATTCGTCGATTCCCAACGCCACTCGTACTCGACCCATCCGCGGTCGAAATCGCCGAGCAACAGGTGGGTAATGGCCAGGCTAAAGTGGGCGTCGGCGTTGTCCGGCTGGCAGCGAACGGCTTCATCCAAACTGGCGATCGCCTCGTCATAACGTCCGAGGGCCTTGAGCGCGAGTCCCTGCCCATAGTGGGCAGCGGCGAAATCGGGAGATACGGCAAGGGCCCAGCCAGAGTATTCGATGGATTCCGTATAGCGCTCCTGAAGACGCAAGAAATTTGCAATATTGTTGAAAGACTCAGCTGAATCGGGTTTTAGCGCCAGTGATTTGCGGTAGTGAGCTATGGCAGCTTCAAGCCGTCCCAGTTCCTTCAGTGTTACCCCGAGATTATTATGGAACTCGGCAACATTCGGCGTCAATTCCAGCGCTTTTTTGTAATGTTCTGCTGTATCCTCCAGGCGCCCTAGCCCACGGCAGACCTCAGCGATCTCCGCGTGATATCCGGCAGCTTTTGGTGCGAGGGCAATCGCCCTGCTGTAAAATCCGTACGCTGTCTTGGGATCACCGCGGCGCCGGGCAACAAGGGCAAGGAGATGAAGGATCGCCGGGGCCTCGCCGAACTGATTCAAGATGCGCGCGCACAAATTCTCGGTTTCATCCAGCCGACCGGCGCGGAGGGTGTTTCGCGCCCGATCGAGTGAAAGGGCGAACGCGCGACTCGCACGATTTCGAACTTTTCCCGTCATCAATCGTACCTTCGCCTTGCTCTACGCGCCAAACTCACCGCCGAAATTTGCGGATCAGGTGGACCATGGTAACCCGCCTTGGGAGCCAACCGAATGTCTATGAATAGAGCGGGTTGGAAATCTTCAAAAGCGGCGACGGTGTCAACGAATTTGTTGCAACTTTTCCCCAGAAGAGTTGTAGATATAGTCGTCGCGGATGGGACGACGACCAACCCAAACAGGCTGTAGAAGTCACCGATAGCCGGCACCATTCCCGAAAGCCTTGCGAGAAACGAATTTACCTATTTTTCAGCCTGTGGAAGCCGATAGTCCTTATCGCACGGCAATACGTTAGAACTGAATGATGCAATTTTTTGCTGAGCCTGAAGGATCCGCCGATCATAAACGTTGGCGAAGAAACGAGTTATGCCAATCCTCTCTGCTTTCGCGACCGGCGCGAATTTGCTATAATGTACGAATGATTATGAGTTTCTGTGTTCGACGGATTTGCGCGTTGTCTCATGTGCAGCAACTTAAATCTTATTGGAATTTTCCAGCGCTGATTTGACGTAACGATAGTGTTGTAGATCCAATATTTGCGGCGTAAGAGTACGGTGACACATGATTTGGCACCTCGACATTGTTTTGTATAAAGTCGTTTTGCGATATGGAGTGGCCGTTCTAGCAGCCGCAATGCTGTTTTGGTTGCCAACGGTTGCCGAAGCGGTCCCGGCGGATCCAAAACTGCATGCTGACCACTATGACCCCCTCGATCTCGTGTCGCTTGCGCGGTCCAGTGATCTCGATTTCGGGACTCCCAATGCTTTGGCCGAGTCGTACGATGACCTAACGCGGGGGCGCGAACTTTCATTGGGTAATAGCCGTCGCGTCGTTGATTTACTGATTCGGTCGTTCGACGCCAAATCCGAACGGAGATTTTTGCAGAAATTTGTCGAACCGGAAGCCGAAGCCGAAGAGGTACCGTTCATCCTGGAACGCTTCATGTCGAGGGAACCCGCGAAGGAACCGGAACCAGCAAGAATTGAAAAGGGAATTAGCGAATCAAGAATCTCATCAAATATTTCCATAGATGGGGAGGTCCATCAGTCGATGGCTACCGCACTTAGATTCATGGTTAACATCGCTCCCGGCACATCCTTTTCGGAATTGAAGGATGGGCACGGGGAAGATTCACTGCAACAACAAGCGGCCCCAAATCCGTTGGGCGGAACCGGTCTTGATCCTGTCGCCGGCGAAACCATGCTCAAATTATTTTCTCCGCAAATGTCGGCTAGCGGCTTGGTTTCCTTTTCCGTTATTGGACTTGGTGAATTTTCGATCGTAGTTTCCGAACAAAATTGGTCACTCAATGTCGCTGGGATGAAATTCAACCTGCATCAGGTGGGCGGAGGTTCCGTTAATCGGCCTCATGACGTGCTCCAGAATAGGCCGAGAAGATATGAAGTAGGTAGAAACTCACCTGAATCGGTTTTTAGTAGTAGCTCAGATTCAAATACGAATAGTCTTGTCTCGAAATTATTTGGCCTAGTAGGCGAAGTGTTGGGAGATCCTGTGTTTATTGTTGTAATTCTAATGTTTTCTGTCGTATTCATCGTATTGAAAATAATGCGTGGCGTATCGGCCCATTGAATTAAGAGGAATAGAGGGCAATTTTGGCGTTCGGCCGATCCCAGTTAGGGGTGACGGTAGCCACTGTCGTTCGCGGAAACATTATTTCACGGCGACTACTTTGCTTTTGTGAGACATGATAAATCGACGATTCGTTGGTTTGCTCCTGATCGTTTTCGTCGTCTGGGACACCTGTCCTGCGGTCGAACCCGACTACGCCAAATTACGGGCCGTCATGGTCGAGGAAATTGCGGCCGACGCCTACCGTACCGGATCGATGACCGGCCGCGCACGTATCGGCGACAGTGTCATCGAAGCCCTTCGGACGGTTCCTCGCCATTTATTCGTTCCCAAGTATCTCCGCAACCAAGCTTACGAGAACCGTCCTTTGCCAATTGGACACGGCCAAACTATCTCGCAGCCGTCCATCGTCGCCTTAATGACGGAACTCCTCGAGCTTGATGCCGGCGATCGCGTTCTAGAGATTGGAACAGGTTCTGGTTACCAGGCCGCTATACTTGCGGCAATGGCCGCTCGGGTCCACACCATCGAAATTATCGAGCCACTTTTTCGACAAGCACGGAATCGATTTCACCGCATGGGTCAGATGAGTATCGAAACGCGACACGGCGACGGATATTACGGCTGGCCCGAAGCCCAGCCCTTTGACGGAATCGTCGTCACCGCGGCGTCGGATCACGTTCCGCCGCCGCTTATTAAGCAGTTGGCGCCCGGCGGACGCATGGTAATTCCGGTCGGCGACCGATTTACCACTCAACAGCTACTGATGATACACAAGGAATTGTCCGGCAAGGTAACCACTCGGCACGTCCTCCCGGTTATTTTCGTTCCCCTTACAGGTGAACGCTGAGCTCTGATGTGATTCCTGTAGTTTGGTTCTTTCGCGTCCTTGTTCTCACTGGGAGAATCAATTTTTCGCCCGGATTGATCATTGTTGTCGGGATCACCATCGGTCTCTTCGGCATTCAATGCCACGCAAAAATCCCGCAAGACGTTTTGATCATGGCGACCCAGATTGACGACATGATCACGCTCGATCCGGCGGAAATTTTCGAGTTTTCCGCAGCCGAATACGCTGCCAATGTATATGACCGATTAGTTACCTTCGAACCTGACGACTTCAGCACTGTGGCCGGTGGCGTTGCCGAGAGCTGGGTGATCTCGCGAAACGGAAGGGAATTCCGGTTTCGAATTCGCCCTGGGCTAAAGTTTCATTCTGGCAATCCGGTAACGGCACAAGACGCAGCCTACTCCCTGCAGCGCGTTGTGAGGCTGAATTTGTCACCAGCGTTCATCTTGACCCAGTTTGGTCTGAATGGAGCAAACGTGCACGAACGCGTGCGCGCGGAATCCGAAGATATACTTATCATCGAAACCGACAAATCCTATGCACCAACATTCGTTTTGAATTGCTTGTCTGCGGGCGTGGGTTCAGTGGTCGATCAATCGGTTGTGCAAAGCTACGAGGTCGATGGCGACATGGGTCATCGCTGGCTGCGTACCAATTCAGCAGGTTCCGGACCCTTTATGTTGTCCCGATGGAAGGCCAACGAATCAATCGTGCTCAAAAGGCATACCGAATACTGGCGGGAGGTTCCAGCGATGAGCCGCGTCATTCTTCGTCATATTGGCGAGCCGGCTACCCAGCGGCTCCTTCTGCAAAAAGCAGATGTCGATATCGCGCGTGATCTTGGTCCCGATCAAATCGCCGGATTGGCGTCGGTTCCGAACGTTGTAGTCCGTCCTGTGCCAAAGAGTGGAATTTATTACTTGGGCCTAAATCAGCGCAGTGACATATTGCGCCGGCCCCGTGTGGTCGAAGCGCTCAAGCATTTGGTGGACTACCAGGGGCTACGGGATTCTCTCCTGGCTAACCGCGCGTCTATCCACCAATCTATCGTGCCAAAGGGATTTGTCGGTGCAATCCAGGATCAACCTTACGTCTTGGATGTCGAGAAGGCTCGAACGCTCCTTGCCCAAGCCGGATATGGCAACGGGTTCAGACTCAATATAGACACCCGCAACACGTCACCAGCGATGGAGATCGCCCAATCGCTTCAGGCAACTTTCGCGCTTGCTGGTATTGAGATCAACATCGTCCCTGGCGATGGCAAACAAGTTCTGACAAAATATCGGGCGAGGAATCATGAGATTTTTTTGGGCCGTTGGGGCACCGATTATCAGGACCCGCACAGCAACGCGAGTGCGTTTGCTTATAATCCAGACAATTCCGAAAGTTCGGTGACGAAATCACTAGCCTGGCGTAACGGATGGCCGCACCCAGAGTTGAGTGAAATGGTTGGTCGCGCCGTACGCGAAAAGGACGGGGCGCGCCGCGCCGCGCTTTACCGCGAGATGCAACGCATTCATATGCGGGTATCTCCCTTCGTCATCATGTTTCAAGATATCGAGATAGTAGCGTTGCGAAAGAACGTTCATGGGTTCATCTCGGGACCAACCTTCGATACGGTATTCTATCGAAACGTCACCAAGGATTAGGCCGTAATGGACGGCAAATTTTCTGTGTCGCGCCGGCGTGCAGTAGGCGCTGTGCGGACAACCTCGCGACTTGTCTTTTCGGTCGTTCTCACTTTCATCGGTCTTTTGTTGGTTACCTTCCTAATTGGACGCGTCATTCCCGTCGATCCTGTTCTTACGGCTGTTGGCGACCGAGCCACCGCCGACGTCTACGAACGCACACGAATTGAACTTGGACTCCATTTGCCGCTTTACGAACAGTTTTGGCAATATTTGGTCAAGATCCTTGGCGGCGATTTGGGTTACTCGGTGTTGACGGCCAACCCGGTCACTGAGGACATAAGGCGAGTATTCCCTGCGACCCTAGAACTTGCGACAGTATCTGCGTTCATTGGCATCTTTCTTGGCGTACCGATGGGTGTTCTGGCAGCCGTTCATCGGGGCCGTTGGCCCGATCATCTAATTCGGGTCGTTAGCCTCTTAGGCTATTCGGTTCCCGTGTTTTGGCTTGGGCTAATGGGGTTGCTGCTGTTTTACGCCAAGCTAGATTGGGTTGCCGGCCCTGGCCGGCTGGATATTTTCCTGGAAGACCTCGTCGATCCAGTCACCGGGGTTATTCTGGTCGACAGTGCTTTGGCCGGCAACTGGGAAGTCTTCACAAGCGCTGTGCGCCATCTGGCACTGCCAGCGAGCATTTTGGGATATTTTTCTCTCGCTTACATCAGCCGAATGACGCGCGGATTCATGCTTGAACAGCTGAGTAAGGAGTATGTAACTACGGCACGTGCCAAGGGACTTTCGGAATTCCGCGTCGTGTGGCGACATGCTCTGGGTAACGCGATGGTGCCGCTACTGACGGTCATCGCCCTGACATACGCCAGTCTATTGGAGGGTTCGGTTCTTACCGAAACCGTCTTTGCTTGGCCGGGCCTGGGCCTTTACATCACGAACTCTCTGCTCACCGCCGACATGAATGCCGTGCTTGGTGGGACGCTAGTCGTTGGCGCGGTATTTATTGGTGTAAATCTTCTCTCAGACGTACTTTACACAGTCTTCGACCCGAGGTCCCGGTGACACCCGCCTGGAACTCCACACGCTGGCTTCTCTCTCATACACCTGGCTCAAAGGTCCAGGCCCGACTCGGTCGAATTTACATGGGCTGGCTCACATTTCGGTCGAACCCTATCGGTATGACCGGATTGGTTATCGTCGCCCTGCTAGTCGCGGTGGCCATCCTTGCCCCTTGGCTCAGCGAACACACGCCCTTCACCCAGTCCCTACCTGATCGGCTTCGTCCTCCAAGTCACGACCATTGGTTTGGCACCGACGAATTGGGCCGGGACATCTTCTCCCGAATCGTCCACGGGACGCGGATCACCCTCCTTATCGTTTGTTTGGTTGTGATAGTAGCCGCACCTCTGGGTCTCGTCGTAGGTTCCGTTTCAGGTTACTTCGGCGGCTGGTTAGACATCGTCGCCATGCGGATCACGGATATCGTCTTGGCGTTTCCGCGGTTGATCCTGGCTCTCGCCTTCGTCGCGGCGCTCGGTCCCGGTTTAGAGAATGCCGTGATTGCCATCGCAGTTACCGCCTGGCCACCGTATGCGCGCATCGCCCGAGCGGAAACAATGACCATCCGCCACAGCGATTTCATCAATGCGGCCCGGCTTCAGGGTGCCACTCATTTTCGGGTGATCACCTGCCACGTTTTTCCGATGTGTGCCTCCTCCCTGATCATCCGAGTCTCGCTAGATATGGCGGGCATTATTTTGACCGCCGCGGGACTGGGATTCCTCGGCCTTGGCGCCCAACCGCCCGCGCCCGAGTGGGGTGCGATGGTATCGTCGGGTCGCCAGTTCATGCTTGACCAGTGGTGGGTCGCGGCGATCCCAGGCCTCGCCATTCTGATTGTTAGTCTCGGGTTCAACCTGCTTGGTGACGGTCTGCGCGATGTCCTTGACCCGCGTTCACACTAAACGGACTAAGACAGGGCACCGCTAGTGTTGATCGTCGAGAACTTGAGGATCCAATTTCCGACGGCGGCGGGTGTTGTCGAGGCGGTACAGGACGTAAGCTTTTCAGTCGGCCGAGAAAAATTGGGCATCGTCGGTGAATCGGGATCGGGCAAAACTATGACCGGACGCGCTCTGATGCGCTTGGTACCAGCACCGGGCTTGGTAACTGCGCGACGTATGTCGCTGGAAGGGATCGATCTTCTATCAGCCAGCGAAAGGCAAATGCGGGCCATCCGGGGCCGCCGACTCGCCATGGTGTTACAGGACTCACGGTACGCACTTAACCCGGTCATGCCGGTGGGACAGCAAATTGCTGAGGTCAGCCAAACTCATACAGGAGCAAATGCCAAACAGGCACAGCATCGCACCCTCGAAATGTTGGAAGCCGTGCATATTCGCGACCCGGAACGGGTGCAACGCGTATATCCACACGAACTCTCCGGCGGAATGGGTCAACGCGTGATGATCGCGATGATGCTGTGCGCCGAGCCGGACTATTTGATCTTGGATGAACCGACATCCGCCCTCGACGCTACAACCCGTGTCCAAGTCCTGGCCGTCCTCGACGAGCTAATCAGCCGACGCGGCATGGGCGTAATCTTCATTAGCCACGACCTAAACCTCGTCGCTTCGTTCTGCGACCGAGTTTCAGTCATGTTCGCGGGTCGAATCGTCGAACATTGCGTTGCCAGCGAACTCCACCTTGCGACACACCCATATAGCCGAGGCCTGTTGGCAGCACTGCCTCGTATCCACGATCACCAATCCCGACTCCCAGTAATGGTTCGCGATCCCGCCTGGGGTGCGGCCTCGGACGGAGCGGCGTGATCACGGTTGAGGAACTGCGCGTCGATTTCCGCCGGGGCGAAGACATCTTGAACGCCGTCGCTGGCATCACCTTCCATGTGACGGCAGGAGAATCTTATGGTTTAGTCGGCGAATCCGGATCGGGAAAGTCCTCGGTACTACTCGCCCTCTCAGGACTCGCAAAGGAATGGTCAGGCACCATTCAAATTGCTGGGGAAACGCCCACCGAACGGCGAAGTATGGATTTTTGCAGATCAGTCCAAATGGTTTTTCAGGATCCCTTCGGTTCCCTTCATCCGAAACATACCGTTGATTCAATTTTATCGGAACCGCTGAGCATCCATGGGCTCGGCGACATATCCGACCGCGTATCCGCCGCCCTCACGGAAATCGGCTTGGATCAATCGTTCCGCTTTCGATACCCCCACCAGCTTTCTGGAGGGCAACGTCAGCGTATCGCCATCGCGCGCGCACTGATACTCGCACCCAAAGTAATTCTCCTAGATGAACCCACGTCGGCGCTCGACGTCTCAGTTCAGGCAGAAATTCTGAACCTTCTTTCCGATATCCGCGACCGCCGTGGCCTTACTTTTGTCCTCGTCAGCCACGACTTGGCGGTGGTTGCACACATGTGTAGTCGATTTGGAGTCATGCACCTCGGTGAGTTGGTGGAGGAAATGACAGTCGAGCGGCTTCGTACCGGCGAGCCGGAACACCCCTTCACGCGGCAACTCATCGCAGCTGCTAGGGGTTACGAACCAGCCACGTCATGACTCTGCTACTGTCGATTTTCGTTATTTCCGCCGCGACGATCGCATACGAAATTCTGCTGATGCGGCTCTTCTCGATCATCCAATGGCATCATTATGCCTATTTTGTGATCAGCCTCGCTTTGCTGGGTTTTGGCGCCAGCGGAACCTATTTGAGCTTGGCACAAAGCTGGCTTCGATCACGGTTCGAGATGGCTTTTGCCGGGTCAGCCTCCCTGTTCGGTGTCTTCGCTTTGGGTTCCTTTTCTTTGGCGCAAAGGGTGCCGTTTAATCCCCTCGCCCTCGTTTGGGATCCCATCCAATTTCTGTATATCACGCTCATTTACTTGATTCTGACATTACCCTTCTTTTGCGCCAGCCTATGTATCGGCCTAGCACTACGATTCAATCGCCAGCGGTTGTCGCGTATTTACGCGTTCGATCTAGCCGGTGCGGGGTTAGGCGCGTCCGGCGTCGTCGCTATCCTGTTTTTGGTGCCAGCCGAGATGGCGCTTCGGGTAACTGCCGTCGCCGGCGTTGTCGCAGGCGCCATCGCTTGCGCAGGTTTCGTCCACCTTCGTTCCCGGGCAACGATTTTGACCATCTGCGCCTTGGCGTTGGGCGTTGGCTGGCCAGATTCTTGGATCGAGCCTCAGCTTTCTGAATACAAGGGTCTGAGCCATGCCCTACGTCTGCCAGATGCTGAAGTAGTGAGCCAACACTCCAGCCCCCTAGGCTCCTTGACGGTTGTACGCAATTCGACGATCCCTTTTCGTTATGCGCCCGGGCTCAGTCTCAACAGCATCCACCCCCCCCCTGATCAGCTCGCTGTTTATAGCGACGGGGACGCGCCGGGCGCGATCACGAAGTTTGCCGGCGATACGGCGCCTTTGGCCTATTTAGACGATCAAACTCAGGCCCTGCCCTATCAACTGGTCGAGCACCCGAAGGTACTGGTTCTGGGCGCTGGAGGCGGCGCCGATGTTCTATTAGCCCTGTACCATCAAGCAAAATCGATTGATGCCGTCGAACTGAACCCACAAATGGTCGAATTGGTAAACCTGACCCACGGCGAATTTGCAGGCAGAATTTTTCAACCTCCAGCAACCAACACTCACCTGGCAGAAGCCCGAAGTTTTGCCGCGACATCCAAAGAATTCTTCGACTTAGTCGTGGTGTCTCTGCTCGATTCTTTTACTGCCGCGACAGCAGGCGTGCACGCCCTGAGCGAGACCACCCTGTACACCGTCGAGGCACTCCACGATTTTCATGCACGGCTCGCACCGAACGGGATTCTCGCTATCACCCGCTGGCTGAAACTGCCCCCTCGCGACAGCCTGAAGCTGTTCGCCACAGCAATCAGGGCACTCGAGACGTCGGATATCAGCGACCCAGGATCACAGTTGGCGATAATTCGTGGTTGGAAAACATCTACCTTGTTGATCAAGAACGGGGCTTTTTCCGAAAGCGAAATCGACGCAATCCGAAAGTTCTGCGAATCGCGTTCGTTTGACATCGGTTACATTCCGGGTATGCGCGCCGAGGAAGCCAATCGGCGCAACGTCTTCGAAGAAGCCCATCTTTATAAAGGCGCCAAGGCACTTCTCGGGCCGGAACGCACCGATTTTCTAGACAGCTACAAATTCAATGTGACACCGGCAACAGATGACCGGCCCTTCTTCTTCCATTTTTTCAAATGGCACCTGATCGCAGATGTCCTCGACCACCCCCTGGTCGGCCCCCAGCTGGCAGAGTGGGGTTATCTAATCGTCGCCGCGACTCTGGCTCAGGCGCTTGTTATCGGCGCGGTGCTTATCGTGCTACCGCTGGTTCGCACCAAACGGCCAGCAAGTGGCCTGTCAGGAATCCAGCGGATCGGGTTGGCGGGCTACTTCCTTGCGCTGGGACTCGCATT
The DNA here is from genome assembly GCA_012267605.1 of Alphaproteobacteria bacterium. Classification (GTDB taxonomy): domain Bacteria; phylum Pseudomonadota; class Alphaproteobacteria; order JAAXGF01; family JAAXGF01; genus JAAXGF01. The sequence goes on from JAAXGF010000086.1 coordinate 11,995, forward strand.
CTTGTTTATCGAAATAGCCTTTATGCAACGCTTTACCCTATTTCTCGGACACCCCCTTTATGCGGCCGCTGTGGTGCTGAGCAGTTTTTTGTTTTTTGCTGGGGTGGGCAGCGGTGTCTCGACCGTTTGGATAGACCGTATCGCCGGACGATCGCCTCACCTGTCCCCAGTCGTGATGGCGGTCGGCGGCATAATCATATTTGCCCTAATACACCTCTGGGCGCTGCCACCTTTATTGTCTGAGCTGCAAACCCTTTCTGCCCCACTGAAGGTTGTCCTCGGGATTGCTTTCATCGCGCCATTGGCATTCTTCATGGGCATGCCTTTTCCGCTCGGGCTGAGCTGGGTGGGAAAACGAGCACCCTACTGGATTCCTTGGGCATGGGGCCTCAATGGATGCGCTTCAGTGGTGTCGGCAGTTCTGGCTGTATTGCTAGCGATTCACTTCGGATTCTCGACCGTAGTGCTAATCGCTACACTGATTTACGTGTTGGCAGCGGTTCTCATGACGGCCATGGACCGCCACTACAAGAGTCAATCGCGGGTCGTCACCTGACGGATCAATACCTTCTGGCGGCTGAAATTTGGTCGCTAGATCGTCCAACTAATGTTTGTTTTCTTCCTTGGTGCAGCTGTCGCCGCCCATGCCCATTTGCCCCGCATTCAGTACCCGATTGATTGACGCCTGGGTCCGGGACGGCTCGCGTGCCCGCGCCAGTTGCGAAACCGACAACTGACTGCCAGGTCGCACCCAGGGAACAAGTACTTGCATCATGCCATGATCAGGGCAATCGATTTTCGGCACGTGCGCAGTTACGTAACATGGAAAGTGGAAAAAATCCTCGTGCCGCCAAATCATGGTGACGGTTTCGCGGACTTGACGCGTTTTTCCGCATTCGGGACACGGATACAGTCCGTGCTGATCGGCAGTCACCTCAATGTGTAGTTCGTTAGGGTTCTTTTCGGTATCAAGGCGCTGGTCAACCAGTCTCCAGGGTGGGATGACATTGAGACCAAAAGCCAGTACTTCCGAGGCTTCCATTGGTTCCTCCTCAAGATAGTTTCTTCCACGCCGGACTATTGCTCCCCAGGCAACGGGTCAGAATGGGTGTCCCCGCAGCAGGTTCCGACATGCGACGGTCTGCTGATATTTCACCGGTAAACCTGGCTCGGGTATTTGTCCACCATCGCGGAATATGCTGAAGCTTACGCCTCCGCGAGGCACACGGCAAACACCTTTGTTGTGAGCGCAAAATACCCATGCGGGTATGCAAGTATCGGTCGAATACCAAAGACTCCCCTGATTAAGCCGCCGATTGGGATTGCCAAACAGTCAGTTGACGACGGCCACAGGCTAGGTGCCCAGCGCGTTGACCTTGGCGGCCATGATGAAGTCATTCTCGTGCAAACCGTTAATCTTGTGTGTCCAAAAACGGACAGTGCAGTATCCCCAACCGACCACAAGTTCTGGGTGATGGCCCTCGGATTCGGCGAGATCCCCCACACGGCCGGCGAAAGCCATGGCGGAAACGAAATCATCAAACGGGAACCGACGCTCGATTACTCGAGATTCCCCGTCAAGATCCCAGCCCGTCGTTTTTTCGAGAAACACCTCCGCCTGATCACGCGTTAACGGCGAAACACCACCTTGGCACGGCGTACATGATTTTCCCGATATGTCCAATTTCTGCACCTCAATATCTGGTTATCCCGCCGACAGACGGAAAGCCAAATCTAATGGTTCAATGGGCGAATATCCACATCGCCACCGTCGCGAAATCGCCGCTGAGGGAACAAATCTCTCGTCATAGCGGCAATCAAGCGGTGAAACCGGGGATCTTGGGGGTCATCGATGGCATTCACTACGCCGTGGGCCGCGGACAAAACAGCTCCGTCTCGGCAAAACACCATCAACGCACGCAAATTTCCTTCGGAAGGCATAACGTCGACTTCCTCCGATGGATCGCATATCGCCTTTGCCTGAATTTCCTCTGCTCCGGACAGCACCAACGTGACATTGTAGTTAGCGCGCCGGCCCGGTGCGTCGGGGTTGGTTGTGAATTGGGGGCGACGGACCAAAGCAACGTCGAATTGCCGAACTCCGGTTGACATGGCGTCGAGTACCAGCGCGTTGAGTTGGTCCTGACGCGAAGACGCGAACGGATTTCCTCTGATCAAGGTAAACAAGGGTTTGCCTGCCGCGGCATATCGATACTCGGAGGGACGGTAGGCTTGCCCTTGGATGACCGAGTGGTGTGCGGGTTCGTTTGCGCAATTCGCCACCGCTAATAGTCCGATCGCCGCCAACATGCATCGCCTCATGGGATACCTCTTCACAACCGCTACCAACACCTTCCCATGCAAAGACATGGGGGTACTCCCGTTCCCGCACAACCCCGACGCTAGTTTCGGTGCCACGAACGTATGCCCGGCAGGATTTGCCCGGTACGCGGAACATTTTACCCGGCAATTCTTTCCGGGGACAGCCCCACCCGTACTTCTCCGCGACTGATTGGGCTTCGGGAACAGCCGACCTTCCCTCCTGATAAACGAGTAAAATCAACGTGTTATCACGCGAAGTGCCGATCCTAGATGGCAAACTTTTTGCGTGCATTTTAGCTAAATCGGCTGGTCCGTTAGTTGCTTCATCTCTTGCAAGACATTGAATAACCACGAAAAGGAAACATTGAATGGAAATTACATCGATTGCACCACCCAAGCCGGTTATCCCGTCGCGGGAACGCGCGGACCAAGGCTATGAAACAGCGAACACAAAAGATTCCGCGGCCGATCGCACACCTGCCGAGAATCGTGTCGTCCGAGTTGAATCCCAGGATGGAGGGGAAGGCACGAAGCGCGCTA
>JAAXGF010000381.1 GCA_012267605.1 Alphaproteobacteria bacterium
GTTGCGGAAGTCGGGCTAAAATCAAATTCACATAGAAATCCCAGACTCCGTCGCACGCGACATTGGCGGGAAGACTACCGAATTTTTCAAAATGAACTAAATCAGCGGCGAAGACGCTCACCCCGGCCGACGTCTAAGCGAGCGCGGCGACCTCGCGTTGTGGCCATTCCGGTTCGGCATCTGCTTCGTCGAAATGAACCGGGCGCCACGATGTCGGATCGGCGAACATTGCGGAGAGCAATTTTTGGTTCAGGCCGTGCCCAGTGCAAATACCGTGGTAATGGCCGAGCAGAGGCGCCCCAGCCAAGTACATATCGCCGATTGAATCCAATGCTTTGTGACGGACGAATTCGTCAGCAAATCGTAAGCCCTCGCGATTCACCACTTTGTTCCCATCGACCACTACCGCGTTGGCGAGCGAACCGCCCCGTGCTAGCCCACGGGCCTTGAGATCTTGGACATCGCAAAGGAAGCCGAATGTACGCGCCGAAGCGACCTCTCGCTTAAAGACATCCTTCTCCAAAACAACCCGATACGCTTGGCAACCAATAAGGGAATGGTCGAAGACAATTTCCAGGTGTAAGGAAGATTCCCGGCCGGGGGATAGCGATGCCGAGCGTGTCCCATCAGTAACTGAAACGGGCTTTAAAACCTCGATTGCGCCCCGCGGTACGTCCTGAGTTGCCACGCCTGCACATTCGATCAAAAAAACGAACGGCGCCGCGCTGCCGTCTAAAACTGGAACCTCGGCACCATCGAGTTGCACGATCACGTTGTCAATACCAACACCGGCGAGTGCCGCCATCAAATGCTCGATGGTACCGACTTCCACACCGGAGGCGTTTCGAATCCGCGTGCACATTCGCGTATCGCAAACATTGTCGTACGTTGCGGCGATATCGCATTGGTCGGATTCGACATCGGTACGACGAAAAACGATACCTGAATCCGGTGGCGCCGGCAGCAGCGTCATGGCAACACCCATGCCGCTGTGCAGGCCCACACCCCGACAGGGAATCGGGTTCTTCAACGTCGACTGGAGGATTTGTTGCAACGCCCCAAAGACCCGATTCTAACCAATTCGAATTTTGCTGAATCTATTCAGCCGTTCTAGACCCGACATTCTCGACACAAACTTCGAACATTAAAGATAGACCCCAAAAGTGCGACACGACCCGGGGGGATGGTGCTATTTTGCCAGAAAGCCAGCACCTTCTCCCCATCGTCTTCCTTGCAGGTGTTTTTCTCCCACGTGAGAAGTACCCGATACCGTATCTATACGTTCGGTCGAGAATGTACAAATCACTATTTGTTACAAAATGTTACACTCCTATCTTGTCGATTTCCACTAAGTACCACCCGTTTCCACTAAGTATGGTTCGCTTGACGCCTGAGGAAAGCGGGAATGTCGAGGACTTCGTCGTCGACCGGTGCTAGATTCGCATTTTCTGGCCCGTTTTGGCGGGTGAGCGCGGGTGCGGCGCTTCGTGTCGGTGCATCGGCGGGTTCGGAGTTCTTTGCGGAACGCGACCGGCCGACGCCTGTTACCGCCCGGAAAAGCTCAGGGATACGGGGTTTGTCCGGGTGCCGTAGCCCGGTGGCCTGGTTAGTCGACGCAGCGCGATCATTTGAATTCGGACGCTGGCCAGGCATCACAGGCGGTGGCGGAACGAACGCTTGACCCGGAGATGCGACAGCTGCAAGCCTAGCACCAGCACCCAAATTTGGCTCTTTCGCATGCTCGGCCAATGGTCGATCGCCGGGTTGGGAAGACGCTTGCCGCGCCAGCAGAGATTCGGCGTTCGGACCGGCGGCTAATGGTGCCCCCTCTGCGAAGCTAGCTTGGGGGCTTGCGGACAAACCCTCGGACTCCACGTTCGCCTTGGCGGTTGCCGCCCCTACGATACCTGCGTCCGCGCCTGGTTTCGCTTGCGCCTCATTGGGGGCCATTCCCATGCCGGCGCAATCTATTCCAGTCGCCACGACTGATACACGTATGCTTCCGGTAAGTTCCTCTTCAAAGGTAGAACCGAAAATGATGTTCGCGTCTTTGTCCACCTCGTCGCGAATTCGGTTCGCTGCCTCGTCCACTTCATAGAGGGTCATGTCGGGACCGCCGGTTATATTGATCAATACGCCACGTGCACCCTTCATTGAAACCTCGTCCAATAACGGGTTCGAAATCGCCGCTTCGGCGGCTTGGATCGAGCGGCTCTCGCCGTCGGCTTCACCCGTTCCCATCATCGCTTTCCCCATCTCGGCCATAACGGTCCGAACGTCGGCAAAGTCGAGATTGATGAGCCCCGGCATAACCATCAAATCGGTTACGCCACGGACACCAGAATAGAGCACGTCGTCTGCCATCTTGAACGCTTCCGCGAACGTTGTCTTTTCGTTGGCCAACCGAAACAGATTCTGGTTGGGAATGATGATGAGCGTATCGACGTACTGCTGTAGCTCGGCCAAGCCGCCTTCGGCGATATGCATGCGTTTCACACCCTCGAAGTGGAACGGCTTGGTCACTACACCGACCGTCAGAATGCCTTGGTCGCGCGCGATGCGTGCGATCACTGGTGCAGCGCCGGTTCCTGTTCCACCGCCCATACCAGCAGTTATAAAGACCATGTTGGTGCCCTGGAGCTGTTCGACAATTTCGTCGACCACTTCTTCCGCGGCGGCACGGCCGACGTCGGGCCGCGAACCCGCCCCCAGGCCTTGGGTAATCGCGCTGCCAAGTTGAATCCGTCGTTCGGAAAGCGACTGGGCGAGAGCCTGTGCGTCGGTATTGGCGACGAGGAACTCGACGCCTTCTAAGTGCGAAGTAATCATGTTGTTGACCGCATTTCCCCCGGCGCCACCAGCCCCGATTACCGTGATCCGGGGCTTTAGTTGGTGGGATGCGGGTACCGATAGATTGATCGTCATCGTCTCCTCCAGTTAAAGATCGTCAAATCGAAGTTTGCCGTGCCGTTTCCTCTCGCTCCGGACTCTGATAGGTGGTCCGAAAATTTCTATGTGTGCTCCCGAATCCATTGCCCGAATCGGCCGAGTCGGCCGTGCGTGCTTGTTGATTCTGGCGTTCGCCGCGCGACCGAGCGTGACGAACGCGATGCGCCAAAAGCCAGGAGACCCGTGCAAGTGGTGAACCCTGGACTGACGTGAATACTTTCGCTGCCTTCAATTCCGTTCGGTGCGCCCATCCGCGCGTCAACATTCAGGATTTGCGTGGTAATTTCGCGCATGCCGGGCAGCTGAGACGCGCCGCCGGTTAACACGACGGAGCGGTGGGGCATGCGATGGAAACCGCTCGCAGCTAATCTGCTGCGCACAATTTCAAGGGTTTCAGCCACGCGTGCATGGATAATTTGGGTTACGCGGGAACGCGCTACTGGTTCGGGACAGGGAGCCACTCCTTTGGCGCCGTCCTCACTGGTTAGTGGCGGTACGTCAATCGTTTCACGCGAATCAGATTCGTTTTCGATGGCGCCGCCGTACAACACTTTTAGGCGTTCTGCGTTTGCCATCGACGTCGAAAGACAACTCGCAAGATCCTTTGTTACATGGTTGCCGCCGACCGTGATCATGTCCACATGACGGAGCTTACCCTGCACGAACATGGCGATACCGGTCGTGCCACCCCCCATGTCAATTAGCGTGACTCCTTGTTCGCATTCGTCGTCGGAAAGACTTCCCAATCCTGCAGCGAATGGCGAGACTACGCAATCAGCCACGTCGAGATGGCAACGTTCAATGCAGCTGTGAAGATTCTTTAGCGGCCCGGACGCAGTTGTCACTACGTGAAACCGTACGACGAATCGTTCGGCGAACATCCCGACGGGATCTTGTATGTCGCGACTGTCATCGAGGATGTATTCGATGGGGACCACATGTACCACCTTCCCCATGCCGGATTCATATCGGCAGAACACCTGATCATGCGCGTTTCGCAAGTCGAGTTTTGAAACCTTTTGGCGGCGGGGCCTCAACTCGACGGCGACGAAGTGGGATTCCAAGTACGCGGATGAAACATTGATGATCACGTCTTTTAGCGTCACGCCGGCCGATTCTTCGGCAGCTTGTACCGCGCGCCGTACAGCCTCGGCCGCCGAGTCCATGTCGACGATCGACCCATGGCGTATGCCCGTGGCGCACTGTTGGCCAACACCAACTGCGTGCAATCCGTCATTTTTCGTGGCACACGCGATACAGCAACGAATAGCGGTCGTGCCGATATCGACGGCACCGATAATGTCGCCCCTACCAGCTCTTTTCGCGCGTCGACCTCTACCGTTTATCCAAGCCATATATCCATGCCTTAGTGCCTAGGTGCTTTTCTCGTCGTCGGCGACAAGGGTTGGTGCGCCCTTAGCAGGCCGCACCACCAGTCGGTCGGGAATTCGCAAATCGAGGGCGGAAATCTCACGTGCCAATAGTCCCTTGCTGCGCTCGAAGGCGGCCAATCGACGCCACGCTTCTATCAGGCCTTCCTCTGGCATTCGGACATCGATTCCGTTGTCAAACCTGAGATTCCAGCGGCGTCCACCGATGCGTACAGCGGCAGCAATACGGCGGGCGAGTGCGGGGTCTTGGCGGAACACCGCCATCAGTTTGGCGGCGTGCAGTGGTGCATCATCTCCGACAATGAGCAGCAGACTGGCAAAATCCTCCGGCAGAGCGTCTGGAACTACTTCACCAAGACGATCCACGACGACGAATTTTCCGGCCCTTTGCCAAAGGGCGAGCGGCACTCTTTCCGTAAGGTGGATATACAATTTGTCTGGGAGATGGCGCTCGACCACGGCGCGCCGCACCCAACTCAAGACTTCAATTCGAGACCGCGCGGAGAGCGGGTCGATCTCCACCATGGGCATTCCAACGGTAGCCCCGAGCGCTGAGCGAAGAGCATCTTGGTCGGCGTTTACTCGACCGGTCACGTAAACCTCCCGTAACCTTAGTCCGGCATCGGCCGAGAATTGGACCAATGCAGTGCGCGCCTGGTGAACGTTTTCCGTCCACTTGCCTGAGGCCACGTACCAGGTGGTGCCAGCTGCAAGAGCGATGGCGATGGCTGTGCATGCAGAAATCACGGCGCCAACGCCAGTCAACCGGAAACGCGCGAATTGGGAAAATTTCTTGGAACGTCTGGCTTTGCGGCTTGGTGCGGCGCGTCGACGCCACAATTCCTTTAGGCGTCGCATTGGGCGTTCTCCACCATCAAACTTACCAAATCGGCAAAGCCTACGCCGCTATGAGCGGCGATTTCTGGGACCAACGAGAGAGGCGTCATGCCGGGCTGGGTATTCACCTCCAGCATGTACAGGCACCCGGGTTCACCTTCCGTATCGTCGTAACGAAGATCCGCGCGACTAACGCCGCGGCAACCAAGGGTTCGATGTGCCAAAAGAGCCAGCCGCAGCGCCTCCTGGTAAACCTCTGGCACCACGGGCGCGGGCATCATGTGGCGGGCCTTTCCATCGCTGTACTTGGCTTCGTAATCGTAGAATCCGCTGAGCGGTCGAATTTCGATGACGCCTAAAGCCTTGTCACCGATGACGGCGACGCTGAGTTCGCGACCCGGAATGTAGCGTTCGACGAGGACTTCATCTCTATACGACCAGTCCTCGTGATCGAGATCTGACAATACCTCGCCGTCTCTGATGATGTGGACGCCGACCGTCGATCCTTCGTTTACTGGCTTGATGACATATGGTGGTGCCATGACGGCCCCGTCCAAGACCTCCGAAAGTCCGACAACCTCGCCATCGGGGCAGGGGATCCCGACCTCGGCGAACAATCTTTTCGCTGTTGGCTTGTGCATGGCCAACGCTGAGGCGAGAACCCCCGAGTGTGTGTAAGGCAGCCCGAGTATGTCGAGCACCCCCTGTATGCAACCGTCTTCGCCGAAGCGACCGTGAAGCGCGTTGAAAACGACGTCTGGCCGTGGATCAATGCTTGCCAACAACCGAGGCACATTCCTGTCGGCGTCAATTCGGGTGACCTCATATCCGCGGTCCATCAGCGCGTCGGCGACAGCATTTCCGGTGACCAACGAGACTTCGCGTTCTGCGGACCATCCACCCATTAGGACAACGACGCGCATCTTCATGTCTCGACCTCTTTGAAAGCCGGAAGATGGTTGCCAATTCGCCGAATTTCCCATTCCAGCGTGACACCGGTCGTCTCAGCCACACGGCGGCGAATTTCTTCTCCCAGAGTTTCAATGTCGGCCGCCGTGGCGCCGCCGTCGTTGACTAGAAAATTGCAATGTTTTTCTGAAACTACCGCCCCGCCGCGGCGTAATCCCCGGCAACCCGCCTGCTCGATCAACTGCCACGCCTGACAGCCGGAAGATTCCACTCTGGGTGGATTCTTGAATGTGCTACCGCCAGTTCGCGCCCGAGTCGGTTGACTTTCTTGGCGGACCTTGGCGATGTCTTCTATTCGTGCCTTGATATCAGTCGGTTCGTCTTGATGCCCGCGTAGCGATGCGCCGACAAAAATCCAATCCTTTGCTGCGGCCGATCGCCGGTATTCGAACCCCATTCTTGCGCTCGAAATTTGGTGAGTTATGCCCGCCGAGTCGATAGCACGCGCGGACATCGTGACAGCGGCCATGTCGGCCCCATAGGCGCCGGCATTCATGCGTAACGCCCCGCCGATCGTCCCTGGGACGCCGCTGAGAAACTCTAGCCCGGCCAATCCTGAGCCGGCACACACACGCGAGACGTTCGTGTCCAGTGCCCCGGCACCGGTGTCGACTGTCGTACCGTCTATGGCGATCCGGGCGAAGTTGCGTCCCAGTCGAATGACGACTCCCTTGATGCCACCGTCCCGGACAAGAATATTAGACCCAACACCTATGACTGTGATGGGCACATCGGTGGGTTTGGCAGCGAGAAACGCTGCCAAATCAGTTTCATCGGCCGGCTTAAACATAACTTCCGCAGGGCCGCCGACCGCGAACCAGGTGATGCGCGATAGCGGCGCGTTTTCGGTGTAGCGGCCGCGAACCGAAGGCAGTCGCTCGATCAGACGGGGTGCAGTAGCTCGGCGGGCCATCATGGTGTCGGCCTGCCGTGGCGAACCATGTGGCTGGCGTAGATAGCCTCCAGCTCGCCGGGTAAATCATGGGCCCATGCGGTCACGGTTCCCGCTCCGAGACAAATTACCATATCTCCCGGTGCTGCTTGGCTTGCAACCAGGGCCGCTAATTCCTTTGTATCGCCGAGCGGCGTCGCGCTGCGGTGACCCCGGGCACGCAGTCCAGAAATCAATGCATCGCGGTTGATACCCTTGATCGGCAATTCACCGGCGGGGTGAACGTCGGCGACGATCACCGCATCGGCGTCGTTGAAGCAGCCGCAGAACTCTTCGAAAAGCGCTTTCAAGCGGGTAAATCGATGAGGTTGAACGACCGCAATGATGCGTCCCGAACAAGTGTTGCGGGCCGCGCCGAGGACTGCGGCGATTTCCACCGGGTGGTGCGCGTAATCATCGATGACCGTGACTCCACCGGCTTCACCGGTTTTGGTGAACCGGCGTTTTACCCCGGCGAAGTTCGCCAGGGCACGACGAATGACTGATTCCTCGACCCCCATTTCGCGTGCAACGGCGACAGCGCCAAGCGCGTTCTGGACGTTGTGTGCGCCCAACATTGGTAAGCTCAGCCCCTTAATGGACCTCACGACGCCGGTGGTACGATCCGCGAAAGCAACGTCGAATCGGGTGCCACCCGGTACGCACGCGACATCAATTCCACGAACTTCGGCTTGGGTGCTAAATCCATAAGTTACGATGCGGCGGTCGGTAACTCGGTCGATCAGGGACTGAACCTCGGGATGGTCGAGGCACAGCGCCACAAATCCATAAAACGGTACGTTGGTGACAAATGTATCGAAGGCATTGCGAAGAGCGTCGAATGACCCGTAATGGTCGAGGTGTTCCGGATCGATATTGGTGACCACGCTGACCGTTGCTGGCAATTTCACGAAGCTGCCATCAGATTCATCGGCCTCAACTACCATCCAATCACCGCTGCCCATACGGGCATTGGTGCCATAGGCGTTGATGATGCCGCCGTTGATGACTGTCGGATCGTATTGCGCCGCTTCGAGAACCGATGCAATTATCGAGGTGGTAGTCGTTTTGCCGTGGGTACCGCCGACCGCGATCGCCCATTTGAGGCGCATGAGTTCGCCAAGCATTTCGGCTCGTCGCACAAGGGGTAACATACGTGCCCGCGCGGCCGTCATTTCGCAATTATCTGGTGGAACCGCGGACGAAATAACGACGACTGTAGCGTCGCCTAAATTGGCCTCCGAGTGGCCGATCCGGATAGGGATGCCAAGTCCACGAAGTCGCTTGATGTTAGCGCTTTCCGAAATATCGCTTCCCTGCACGCTATATCCTAAATTGTGCAGAGCTTCGGCGATTCCGCTCATGCCGATACCACCGATTCCGACGAAATGAATGGTGCCGATTTCCATTGGAATTTGTCTCACGCCGCAATCTCCGTGAAGCGCGTCGGGCCGCGAACTGGCAAGTTTTCGTCCATAAGCCGCTCGGCGAAATCGGCCAGCCTCGCTGTGGCGTCGGGCTTGCCCATGAGCCGTGCACTGCGCGCCGCCCGGGCGAGACATTCACCGATACGCAGAAAGGTCTCCAGCCTTGCCGCCAGCATCTCCGGTGTGAATGCCGATTGCGGCACGACCCATCCGCCTTGGGCGGCTTCGACGGCATCGGCGTTGGCCTTCTGATGATGATCGGCTGAGAAAGGATAGGGGACCAGAATCGCTGGTCGCCCTGCCACGGTCAGCTCGGCGATAGTCGACGCGCCTGCGCGCGCGATGACCAGTTGGGCTGCTGCGATGTGGGACGGCATGTCGTCAAAGAACGTCGCGAGGTGGGCCGAGATATTCGCATCGGCGTAAACGCGGCGGACTGAGTCGAGATGCGTTTCTCGGCACTGTTGGACGACGCGAAGCCGCTGACGCAAGGTAGCCGGGAGCATTGCAAGCGCTTGGGGCACGACCTCGCCGAATATCGCTGCACCTTGACTGCCACCGAAAACCAAAAGGGAGAACGGACCGTCCGCCTTAGGCGTGGAAAATCGCGAGTTCGACAGTTCGGCGACGGCTGACCGCACCGGATTTCCGGTATGCTCGACGTGAGCGCGAATGCGGGGGGGCAACCCGGCAGTATCCGAGAACGATGTCGCAATACCATCGACCCGGCGTACGAGCAGGCGGTTGGCACGACCGAGCACGGCGTTCTGTTCATGGATTAGCGTTGGTAGACCGAGATGCGTTGCCGCGAGTGCAGCCGGCAGTGAGGCGTACCCGCCGAACCCCACGACACCGGCGGGACGTATCCGGCGAAGTAGGCGGTGCGCATCGAAAACGCCGACGGCTACCGTCGTCAAACCCCGCAGCCGCCCGACGAATCCACGGCCAGATACCGTTTCGGCACTCACCACATGGACGTCAATCCCATCGAGGGCACCTTTGAAATCAGCGCCACGCCGGTCGGTAACCAGCGCTACTTGATGGCCACGTGAACTAAGCTCTGCGGCGAGCGCTCGTGCCGGAAAAATATGACCTCCCGTTCCACCGGCGGACAGCAGGATTGGCGCTGTCATCGCTCCATACCCCAGCTATAGCCGCGGCGCGTCAACGCCAGCACAGCGCCCAAGCCCAACGCGGTCGCCATGGTTGACGAACCGCCGTATGAAATGAATGGGAGAGTCATGCCCGTTGAGGGAAGGAGCGCCAAGGTGACGCCCATATGGATGAGGGCCTGAATGCCGATTTGAACCAAGATTCCAACGACCGCCAACATGGCGAACATACTTTGCTCACGAATCGCCCACGCGTAGCCGCGGTACATTACGAAGGCGAATAGCATGACGATGAACAGACATAGGGCGAGGCCAAATTCTTCGCCAGCCACCGCGAAAATAAAATCACTGTGAGCGTCGGGGAGGCGCTGTTTGACGATACCTTCTCCCGGACCGCTGCCGAAAATCCCTCCGTTGGCGAAAGCGTCCATCGCTCGGTCGACCTGATAGTGATCACCGTGCGCAGGGTTCAAAAAGCTGTTTATGCGGATGTTGACATGAGGGAAGACGAGATAGGCCAATAGCGCGCCACCGCCACCAAGTCCAAGTAACACAAAAACCCAAAAAATATGCAGCCCGGATAGGTAGAACTGGGTGAACCAAACCGCCAAGAGAACCAACGTCATGCCGATATCAGGTTGTGCGGCAACGAGGGCGATAATGCCGGCAAACATTGCCGCGCAAAGGAGCCGGCCGTGCACAAGCGCCTTAGGGTCTTCTCCCGCGAGCAGCCATGCCGAGACCACGGCAAACGCTGGTTTGACAAATTCTGACGCCTGAAACGAAAGGCCGGCGACTGGTATCCACCTTCGGGCACCCTTAATTTCCGGGGCGATGACCAGGGTCGCAGCAAGCAGGGTCACGGATACGATAAGTACCGGCCAACATAATTGGCGTAACACAGTTTGGGGCAGCATCGAAACAGCGAACATCAGCACTGCCGCCAACCCGAGAAATGCGAATTGGCGATATACGAAATGGTACGTGTTGGTACCGATGCGTTCAGCTACCGCGGGACTCGCGGACATAGTAAGCAAAGTGCCAAATCCGGCGAGCACTGCTACAGCGACCAGGAGTTGGCGGTCGACCGTCCACCACCAGCGGCCTAGTAGGCTGTCGTCGGTGCGTGGAATCATCATAGGCACGCCTCCAAACCGGTCTGATTGTGGTCGTGCACGCAGTATTGCCCAGGGCCGGAGTCAGGTTTCGCGATGGCCAGTACAGCGGTACGGAACGCGTCGCCACGGGCTTCGAAATTTGGCCATTGATCAAAGGAAGCGCATGCCGGAGAAAGCAGAATCACCGGTCGTTCACGCCCATCAATTTTTGCTTGATCCGTGGCTTCGGAGATCGCCGATTCAAGATCACCGCTGAGGGTTACGGGAACCTTGCCCTCAAGCGCATCCCCGAAAGACGGGGATGCTTCGCCGATCAAGAAGGCATGGGTGACGGACTTGAGATTTCCGACAATAGAGTCGATGCCGCCGCCCTTTGGGCGTCCGCCCAAAATCCAATAGACGTTGTTGAAACAGGCCAACGCTTGTCCGGCCGCTGAAGCGTTTGTCGCCTTGCTGTCGTTAATGTACCGGATACCGTCGATTTCGGTGATTAGCTCCATTCGATGGGCAAGACCAGGGAAAGTCGAAAGACTCTCGCTGGCGATCGATCCGCTCACGCCGGCAGCGCGTGAAATCGCGTATGCGATGGCGACATTCTGCCAGTTGTGCTTTCCTGGCAACACGGTGAGGGAGCGCAGATCGGCGACAGTTTGGGCCGTACCGTTTAGGTCGTCGCAAAGCATTCCGTCGATCACATAGATTCCACCACTCATGCGGCGGCCAACTGATACGGGGATGACGGCGCGGTCATTTCGCGCCAAGAGTGACCGGCACACCTCTTGGCTCGGTGTATCATCGACACCGACTATCGCCGTGTGGTCCGCAGTTTGATGTTGGAAAATGCGGCGTTTTGCCGCGACATAATTGTCGAAGTTTCCGTGCCGGTCGAGATGATCGGGTGACAAATTTATTAGCGCCGCGATGTTAAACGTCAGAGTATCGTTAAGTGCCAATTGGTACGACGAAACTTCAAGGACAAACGTGCCATCGGACGCGAGAGGTTGTAGATCCAACGCGGGTACGCCGAGATTGCCACCGACTTCAATTCGCTGTCCATCGAGCGAGAGGATATGGCCGACCAGGGCAGTGGTTGTCGACTTGCCGTTGGTTCCCGTAATGCCGATGAATCTCGCTCCCTTCATGCTCCGGTACAAGAGTTCGATATCGCCAATGATTTTCACACCAGCGGAGCGAGCGGCGAGTACGACGGGATGAGGGTGGGGATGCGATAGCGGAACGCCTGGGCTGAGTACAAGCACGCTTATGCTCGCCCAGTCGATATTGTTGTAATCCGATAAGTTCAGGCCACGTTCGCGCGCTTCATCGCGACGAACCGGGTCATCGTCCCAGGCAACGACCGTTGCACCCGCCAAACGTAACGCACGGGCCGCGGAGAGACCGGAACGACCTAGACCAAACACCGCCGCTGAATCGCCCGAAAGGGGATAGACCGGAATCATGGGGTCACCGCAGCTTTAGAGTCGATAGGCCGACCAAGGCCAGAATGATGGCGATGATCCAGAAACGAATGACGATGGTGGATTCGGCCCAACCCTTGCGCTCGAAGTGATGGTGGAGCGGCGCCATTTGGAACACGCGCCGGCCGGTAATTCGAAATGAAACGACTTGGACGATCACGCTGACCGTCTCGAGTACGAATAATCCGCCGATGATGGCCAACACGAGCTCGTGCTTTGTAATCACGCTGATCGCGCCGATGGCACCGCCCATGGCCAAGCTGCCGGTGTCGCCCATGAACACCATGGCAGGGGGTGCGTTGAACCAAAGGAACCCTAGGCTCGCACCAATCAGTGCGCCGCATAGCACCGCAAGCTCGCCGGCGCCTGGAACCAATTGGATTTGCAAATAGCCGGCGAAAACGGCGTTGCCGACGAGATAGGAAATCAGCGCGAAACACACCGCCGCAATCATAATCGGAACGATAGCGAGCCCGTCGAGGCCGTCGGTCAAATTCACCGCGTTCGACGTGCCGACCATGACGAACACGGCGAACGGCAAAAACAGCCATCCAAGGTCGAGTAGCACTGCCTTGAGAAACGGTACGGCTAGCGCTGATGTCAGCGGTTCGCGAGTGAGCGCCATGATCCATATCACCGCGGACACAGCGATTAGGACTTCGCAGAGCAGTTTGACGCGGCCACGCAATCCGCCGCTCGATCGTCGAGATACCTTGAGGAAGTCGTCGACGAACCCGATTGAACCAAATCCTAGCGTGACCAACAGTACGGCCCAAACATAGCCGCTTGTCACGTCCGTCCAGAGGACCGTTGAGATCGTTACGGCGAGGAGAATGAGAAAGCCACCCATAGTCGGAGTGCCGGCCTTTTCGAGAATGTGGCTCTCTGGGCCGTCCTCGCGGATCGGCTGGCCTTCCCCTTGCTTCTTTTTGAGCAGGCGGATCAGACTGGGGCCGACAAGAAAACTTACAACCAGCGCCGTCATGACGGCTCCACCGGTCCGGAACGTAAGGTATCGGAACAGGTTGAGGGGGCCAAATTCGTCCGCTAAAGGAACGAGCAAGTTGAAAAGCATGTGTTTTTTCCATCACCTTGGTTCAACCGTTGCCTGCCGAGCCCGCCGGCCGTTCGCGCCCAAGAGCGGCGAGTGCGGTGACGATCTGACCCATCCGGCTGCCGAAAGATCCCTTGACCAAGACCACGTCTCCGTCGCGAATCGTGCCGCGTATTAATGGCAGAAGATCTTCAGCGCGCGCGGCGTGACCGCCTCGCATGGCGGGGGGTAGGGCATCATGGAGATCAAGCATGTGGGTGCCGGTCGTATACACACGGTCGACTTTCGCTTGACGCAACGGTTTGGCCAGTGCTGCGTGGAGTTCGCCCGACGATGCACCGAGTTCCAGCATGTCGCCGAGAACGGCAATCAACCGCCCCGAATCACCGAACGACACATTTTCGAGTACGGCAAATGCCGCTTTCATTGACTCCGGGTTCGCGTTGTAACTGTCGTCGATTAGTGTAAATCCGCCCTCTGGAAGGTTGATCCGGTGAAACACGCCTCGGCCCGGCAACAGTGGCAAACTATCCAACCGATTGGCGGCTCCCCGGGGATCAGCACCAACTCCCAACGCTGCGGCGAGAACAGCCAGGCTGTTTATTACCCAATGCCGTCCAGGCGCACCGACTCGATAGCGAATTCGTTGGCCGTCGACGTCTGCGGTGACAATGCTGTGGTCCGTACCTGGTACTTCCTCAAGTAAGCGGATCTGGGCCTGTTCATGGGTGCCAAAACTGATGATGCGTTCGATGCGGTGGCGGTCGCACGCGCCGGCCAAATGGTCGAAGAATGGTGTATCCCGGTTAATGACCGCGCTGCCACCTAGCTCGACTCCAGAAAAAATTTCGGCCTTCGCCTCAGCAATTTCGGAGACTGATCGGAAATGGGCGAGATGCACGGGGGCTATCGCAGTGACCACAGCGACATTCGGGCGAACAAGGCGTGCGAGCGGTGTTATCTCGTGGCGATGATTCATGCCAATTTCATACACGCCAAAAGTTGTCGCCGCCGGCATCGCCGCGAGGCTCAATCGCACTCCCAAATGGTTATTGAAACTCGCTGGACTTGCGTGGGTTTGACCCTGGGCGGATAGTGTGTGTCTCAGCGCCTCCTTCGTTCCCGATTTTCCGACGCTGCCGGTGATGGCAATAATCTTTGCCTCGGATCGCCGCCGAGCCGTGCGCGCCAGTCGCGACAGCGCTGCTATCGTGTCCTTGACCACCAGTAATGGCGCGTTTTCCGGTATGCTGCTAGGCCGGCTCGAAACCAGCGCGGCAACGGCACCACGTTGCAACGCTTCCGCTACAAACTCATGGCCATCGTAACGCGGACCTTTAATTGCCACATAGAGGTCACCCAGCGCGATTTTGCGGCTATCGGAGCTTAATCCCGTCGCTTGCCAGCCACCGGGGCCGTTGCCACCCGTTGCCCGCGCCGCCTCTGACGCTGTCCAAACGATATCTGCCTTCACTTATCCGATCCTTGCAACGTTGCCGCGATATACGCCACCGAATCGCGCACGACTTCGCGATCGTCGAAAGGAATCACTTTATCGGCTACGATTTGCCCAGTTTCGTGCCCCTTGCCCGCAACCACGAGAACGTCGCCCGAGCGCAGTTCTTGAACGGCGGCGTGGATGGCCTCTGCCCGATCGCCGATCTCGATCGCATTCGGACACGCGTCAAGAACGCTGCCTCGAATTCGCGCTGGGTCTTCGCTCCGAGGATTATCGTCGGTGATGAATACACGGTCGGCTTTGGCTGCGGCTATGCGGCCCATTTCCCCACGCTTGATCCGATCGCGATCGCCTCCGCAGCCGAAAACGACGACGAGGTCGCGTCGGGTGTGCTGGCGGAGTGTTTCGAGAACATTGTCGAGGGCGTTGGGAGTATGTGCGTAGTCGACGTAGATCGACGCACCACAAGGATGCCGGGCAACTTCCTCAACCCTACCCGGAACGCCTTTTAGTGTTGGCAAAACGCCGAGGACTGATTCCACATCACCACCGCAAGCAAGAACGAGACCCAGCGCGCACAAAACATTGTCCGCTTGAAAACCGCCCACCAGGGAAAGCGAAATTTCATATCGGGACCCAAAAATGCATACGCGCATGTCCTGTCCCGCGGCGAAAGGTCTGCATTCGCGCAGGCGAATATCTTGTCCCGATCGCCCATAGGAGATGACCTTGTGGCGCCGTGCCATGCACACCTTTCGAAGCTGTTCGTATTCGGTAGAATCGGCATTCAAGACGGCCACGCCTCCTGGATCCATGACGGCTTCGAAAAGGCGCAATTTTGCTTCAAGATAGCGGTCGGCGGAGGCGTGATAGTCAAGATGGTCGCGGCTCAAGTTTGTGAATGCGGCTGCTGAAACTTCCACCCCATCGAGACGATGCTGATGCAAACCGTGGCTTGAAGCCTCGATGGCTAAATTATCGATTCCGGAGGTCGCGAGCCGAGCCAGTGTGGCGTGCAAGGTTACGGGATCCGGCGTTGTGTGGGTCGAAGGCTCGGACACTTCATTGCCGACGACACCGAGTGTGCCGATACTTGCTGCTTTTAAACCCATGGCTAGCCACATTTGGCGCGCGAAATCGACTGTCGAGGTCTTACCATTCGTACCGGTCACAGCAGCGATATGTTGGGGCTGGGCAGCGTAGAATTTGGCCGCAAACTGGGCCAAGCGGCGTCGCGGATTCGCATCGTGAAGAAGCTTTATTTCCGCCTTTGGAAAGCGCAGCCGGGTGCCTGTAGGAGCGAGTACCGCCACAGCGCCTTGGGCTACCGCGTCGGCGATAAAATCCGTTCCTTCGGCGCGATGGCCTGGAAGTGCGGCGAACAGGTAGCCAGGGCGCACGGCTCGAGAATCAGCGGCGAGACCGCTAATTTCGATGTGTCCGACACCGCCGTTGTCGCCATTTATGAGTTCAGACAGCAGCATACTAGTGAACCGCCCCCAGAATCTGGGACAAAAGCTCTTCCATGGTGCCGGTGGTGGACGCGGATGCCCGATCGGTAGCCGGTGCAGATACTTGTCGGGCGACGGCGGTTTGCGAAAGGGATGCCGTCTGGCTCTCGCGATCGAGCTTAACCGACGCGGGGAGAGGGACGGGTTCTGCCGCTCGTGGCGCAATTCCCGCCAATGGACCAAGCCGAGCGATGATTTTTCCTGCGACTGGCGCGGCTGTCCAACCACCACCAGCCAAGCGGGGCTTGTTTTCCGGTCCGCGGGGTTCGTCAAACAGCACTAGCACCACAAACTTTGGCTCGTCGATCGGGAATACCGCGACGAACGACGATATCAAGGCGTCACGATGGTAACCGCCGCGCACGACCTTTTCGGCCGTTCCAGTTTTTCCGCCGACCCGATATCCCTCGACGTCCGCGCGTCCACCCGTGCCGTGTGCGACCGTCAATCGCATTAGTTTGCGTAGTTCGGACGAGGTCGAGCTGGAAACAACCCGTACCCCTTGGGTTTGGCGTGGCCGAGGCAGAATGCTGGGTGGGTAATAGATTCCGCCGTTGGCAATGGCCGCGACAGCGGATGTTAGTTGCAAGGGTGTTACCGCCAAACCATGGCCGAAGCCAATCGTCATAGTATTTATTTCACGCCATGGTGAAGGAATGATCGGCCTAGCGGCCTCGACAAGTTCGATCCGTGTTCGCCCTAGGAGTCCCAGTCGTTCAAGGAATTTCCGTTGTTCGTCAGTGCCAACGGCTTGCGCCATTTTTGCGGCCCCAATATTTGACGAAAACATGACGATCTCGGGAACCGACAACCACCTGGCTTTGCCGTGATAATCGCGAATCGTGTGTCGCGCCAATTGAATGGGCTCGCTCGCGTCATAGCCGCCATTGGGTGAAACCACGCCGCCGTCGAGTGCCATGGCGGCGGTAAACAGTTTGAATGTAGAACCCATTTCGTAAACGCCTTGAGTGGCGCGGTTGAACCGGGCGTGATCGTCTTCGGGCCGGATATGATTGGGATCGAAGTCCGGTAGGGATACCATTGCGCGCAATTCACCGGAGGTAGCGTCAAGAACAACGCCGACCGCCGCCTTGGCGTGGAATCCGTCCATACCGGCGGTCAGTTCTTCGTGCAGTACGTGCTGAAATCGACCGTCCAACGACACGGAGAATGGTTCCGCTGGATGAACCATTGGGAGACGCAGACGGTCGTCAAAATACTTCTCTATGCCGGCGAGGCCCCGGTTGTCGATGTCAGTATAGCCGACAACGTGGGCAAACAGCCGCGCCAATGGATAAACCCGGCGATCCTCGTGGCGAAACCCGAATCCAGGCAGGCCCAAGTCGTTGATCGCGTGTTGCTGGCGTGGGGTGAGGTTACGCGCGATCCAAGCAAACCGATGGTCGCCAATCATTTTGCGGCGCAGGCCTTCGCGATCTAACTCGGGAAGTACGTGCGTTAGCTTTTCGACCGCCTTATCGACGTCGAACACCTCTTGCGGATTCACGTACAGCGAGGCGGTCGACAGGCTCGTGGCGAGCAAGACGCCGTTGCGATCGACAACGTCCGCCCGATCAGATTGCGGTTGGCTGACGGTTGCCCGGATGTTCGCGTGGCTAGGCTGCGCCTTCAAAATCGTTAGATCGACGAGTCTCGCCGATACCAAGACGAACGCTGCGGTAAAGAGATAGGCCGTAACCCGCAAACGGGACCGTCCTCGCGCGACGTTACGCGCTATTTTCTCGTCGAAATCCCGGCGGTATTTTCCTGCGGCGCGTATCGCACCGCGCCGCGCTAAATTACCGAATCCCGTCATTGCCCTCCTCCTCGCACAACTGTGCGCAATGGAACTTGATTAAACGCCACGATCTGGGCCGTGCTTACCGGCTGTAGTTCGAGATGACGGCGGGCAAGTCTAGCCAGTCGCTCGGGACGATTTAGGTAACTCCATTCGGCTTTCAGTACATGAATCCTTTTGACTGTCGCATCATATGTCTCGCGCGTGAGTGCGAGTTCGCTGTCCAACGTACGCACGGCGTTCTTCATGTAGAAAACGCCCCAAGCCATGCCCGCAACGCAAAGTATTCCTATGGCGAACGAGCGCCGCATCAGGCTGCCTTCGGCCAGACTGGTGCTTCGGTTCGTTCAGCCGCGCGCAGTCGTGCTGAGCGCGCGCGGGAATTGACCAACACTTCAGCGTCTTGTGGCACCACAGCCTTCGGTGTGAGGAGTTTGAAATTGGGTGGAGACGTTTCCTCGGCTGCGGGTTGATGACGGCTAGGCCGCGGTGCACGACCACAACGGGATTCGAAGAATCGTTTTACCCTGCGATCCTCCAAAGAATGAAAGGCGATGACCACCAGCCTTCCGCCCGCGCTCAACAACCGCTCGGCGGCGTCCAGTCCTCGGTCAATCTCGCCTAGTTCGTCGTTGACGTAGATTCGCAGAGCGAGGAAGGTTCGTGAGGCCGGATCCAGCCCGTCGGCGGACCGGCGAACCTTACCTCTGATTAGGTCGGCCAATTCGCTGGTCCTAGTGATAGGTCCATGGCTGCGTCGTTCGACGATGGCCTTGGCTACTTGCCGCGCGCGCCGTTCGTCGCCAAGGTCTTTGAATAACCGAGCTAATCCCGTCTCATTC
>JAAXGF010000052.1 GCA_012267605.1 Alphaproteobacteria bacterium
GGGTTAGCATCTTCGCGACCCCCGAGTTGCGGAAGTCGGGTTAAGGTTCAATGGTGAATAGAGTCATCATGCCCGCAGCGACGTGATCGTTAACGTGGCAGTGAAACATCCAAATCCCTGGGTTGTCGGGCCATAAATCATAGGTCTTCATGCTCGCCGGAAATACCTCGGCAACGTCGGTCCGGTGGCCGTGGCGCAATGCCGTGACGCCGTGCCAGTGGGCGAGGTGGATATCGACCTCGGTGCCAAGACCCATAACGTGCCAACGTACCTTTTCACCCAAACGCATGGTGTAGCCGCGGTTATTGCCGTAAAGGTGGCCGTTGATGGCGTGCATAAGATTGCTTTCCCTAAATTCTTCGTCTTCGGTTTCGGTATTGACGGGGGTACCGGTGAATTCGGCGAGATTTACGTCGAGATAGGCGCTGGCGTTTTCGTCAAAGACCGTGAGCAGGGAAACGAATTCTCGGTCCACGTCCTTCGGCTCGCCATTCGCGCGAGCCATGCCCTTGCGGGTGACGATGATGGGGCCGACCAACCCGGCGTTGGTATCCGCCGGTTCATCCACATGGGCGTGATACATCCAAACGATTGAGCTCGGGTCGTTGTCTCCGGGCCCAGCTCGCTTCGGGACTTGCCAGGTATAGGTGTGGCGTCCGCCATGCGCGGGCACGGCGTCGTCCTGATCGAGTTGGGTGCCGTCGGCGTAAGGCGCGCCTTCCGAATTCTTGTCGTAGAGCACGCCGTGGGGGTGAATGCTGGAAGGGAAGCGCGTGTTGTTGCGAAAATTCAACACGATTGTATCGCCCACTTCGGCGCGAATAGTGGGTCCGAGGATACCGAGATGTTTGTCCTCTTCCCGACGCGGCTTTAGTGCCGTGAAATCGGGGAGATACGCGCGGAATACTGCCTTACGGTACGTGCGTCCGATGACACTATCCGCCATCGCGGTCCCGTCGCCGACGAAGACCAGCGCTTCGTCGGTGAATTTCTCGCCGGTTATCGGATTAATCGGATAGGACGGCGCGTAATCCCAAAGGACTTCATCGGCGGCGATCCAATATTCGCGTACCTTGGCGTCGGCGGGCGTGCTCGGCAAGGCTTGGGTGCCAAGTGCCAAAACCGCCAACACGCAGGCCCTTTTGCCAAGTGCCGCGTAAGCGATATTCGCCACTCCCGCCCGTGGGGTATCGCGCCGTAGTCCACGCAAAACGATGATCTCCCATACGCCCCGCCCAGCCGATCGATAGCGGAGGCCAAGTTTACCCTGACCGTTCAGGTTGCCGAACCTGAAATCGTCCCCTTTTTGTCAAAATTTGGCTACCCCGGCGGACTAATTTGCGTATTGGCAGGAGCGCTGGCTACGGCCGTGAACCCACGGTTTGTTTGCAGGTTTTAAGTATGCTTCACGTAACTCTCTCTGATTTCGAAGAGGATCAATGATTAATAATTTATCAACGTTAATAAATTTTTACCAATTTGCCGTAACGTTTCAGATAAACCTGACTGATCAACGGAGGTCGAGATGACGCGTTCTATCTTCCTCGCAGTGGTTATTATAGTCTTGTTTGCTTGGAATTCGGCGTCTGCCAGCAATTCTTGGTCGGATCGAGACGAAGACGAGCTGGCGAAGTTCGCGGCGATGCTTAAGGAGGCCGAAACCATGGTGCGGATCAACTCGGATTCGGTCCAACGGGCAATCGTTTGCAGAGTAGGCTTTCAGCGGTTTAGCGTCGGCGCCATCGCTCGCGCCACGGGACTAACGAAAACGCGGCTGATGATCGCCGTACATGAACTTATGAATTTGGGCCTGGTGAAGGTCGCGGATGTCGCCGGCGAGTGTGTCCTTCTGGAGCCGGCAGATGAAGGAGCCAGCAAAAATCTGCGCAATTGGGCATACCGCTTCTGCGATTCGGACGAGCGCTGCGAGATCGTCCATTGAACGAACGCTTCTAGCGGGAAGGTTCTTCCCCAATTGGGGCCGTTGACCTTGGCGTATCGTTGCAGCGGCAGTTAGGCGCGACGGGTCCGAAGGGTTAGTGTTTGCAACGACGCCGGTTTGGCAAGCTCGGTCGGGGCCGCTAATCTGTCGGTCATGAAGAGGATGACCAAGGCGAATATCGAGGGTTTCTTCGCCGCCCTCGCCGAGGCCAATCCAGCACCGGAAACCGAGCTGCGCTACACCAGCCCGTTTACCTTGCTGGTCGCCGTGGTGCTGTCGGCACAGGCGACCGACGTATCGGTCAACAAGGCGACACCGGCGCTTTTCGCCGTTGCCGATACACCGGCGAAGATGGCCGCCTTGGGCGAGGAACGTTTGCGCAATTTCATCAAGACGATCGGGCTCTACAACAGTAAGGCGCGCAACATCGTGAAGCTGAGCCGAGTGTTGATTGACGAACACGATGGTCAGGTACCGCGTGACCGCGCGGCCTTGGAATCTCTCCCGGGCGTCGGTCGGAAGACCGCCAACGTTGTTGTAAACGCCCTTTATGGCGAGCCAACGATTGCCGTCGATACCCACGTTTTTCGTGTCGCCAACCGGACCGGTTTGGCCGTTGGAAAAACGCCGCGCGCAGTCGAAGAGGCCCTAATGAGGCGAGTACCAATAGACTGGAAACGCCATGCTCACCACTGGCTTATCCTACACGGCCGCTACGTGTGCAAAGCACGCAAACCCGAATGTCCTTCATGCTCCGTGCGTGCCTATTGCACCTATTCCTCCAAGACCGAAGGACCGGGAGCAGATAACTAAGGAGTTGTGGCGGGCGCCCGCATACTTTCGAAAATATGCACCATGAACGCGGCACCGATAACCGGTGCGAGTAGATTTACCAAGGGAACGGCGAACAGCGCAGTAATGATGATACCTGCACCGAAAACCCGCCCAGACTGGGATTTGCGTAGCGCGTTTGCGGCCCTAAAGTCGAGGCGGCGAAGCGCCGCTAGCTCGAAATATTCGCGGCCGACCAGATATCCGTTTAGCCCGAGAAAGACTACGAGGCTGACCACCGGGATGAGATAGAAGGGTAAGGCCAGCAGGTTGAGTAAGATTACTTTCCCCGCGAACCTCAGCGATGCGTGGAGTTGGGATACCAACGGCGTGCACTTGGGCTTCGGCAACTTGGGATAGTGACGCGCTTCGACCGCTACGATGATGTCTTCAAAATAAAAGCTGCTTACCGTTTGAACGATGGCGACAAAGAGGATCCATAAGACGGCCACGAAGGCTAGGGCGATTAACATCGCAACCAAATGTCCGACCACCCAAACCAAGGTGTGTCGTATCCAATCGGTTTGAATGTCCGCGAAATAGGCCTCGGCATCAAAGGCGCCCGGAATTGCACTCAATACCACGGCGAGGCCGACGTAAATCGCTGCGGTCCACAAGGCGACGCGCACGAGCACTCGGCGAATCGCCGGATCATCAAGTTGTCGGGCGGCAGCGGTAAAGGCTTCGATCATGGTACGATCAACTGGCTAGTGATGGGATCGCGGACACTGGAGAATTCTATTTGGCGGCCTTGGTGCGAGGACGTTTTCTTTTGGCTGGGCGGCGTGGTAGGTCCCCCGGCCAGGCATTGAAGGGGAATGGCCTTTGCTCCGAATTATAAGTCAAAAACGAGAAGATGTTGTAGACGAAAACACTGAGTTCGCGACCAAATTCGGTCAATCTTTCGTTTGGCTTTCCGGAGATCAGAACCGTGATGAACTGAAGGATAACAAGCGAATAAATCACAAATTCTGTCATGCTGATGACGGCCAGGAAAAACAACATGAATACGGCGCGTTTCCATGTTTCCCTGGACGCAAAGTTAATGCGCCATACTTCGTCTTCGGTTCCTCGTGCCATCGCCGTTGCCCTCCTTCACCGCTCTTGACTGTCGCGGTTTGACACTAACACCTGGTTCCCAAGAGCCAGCGTCTGCCAATCCGTTGTATCGAGACGACAGTGCTCGTCGGCCAAAACGATTGCTGGCACTCTTCGCGTTCGTCGAATAGCCAGCACACTCAAACTGGCGCACCCGGTTACACGGGTCAACTCGATCATGCGCTGTGCCGCGCCGGCCAGCTTGTTGGACTCGAACCTCTGAGACCCGCGTGTTAATGTCGCGCCCGCGTTGGGCAAAGCTGTTTGCCTGGGCGCGAAAGGCGTTGGAGAATATTGAGCGAGGACGAGATCGTGGTTGTCGAGTTAATACTGCTCGGTTTGCTCGTGCCGCTCCTTGGCTATGCCTTTTTACGCTGGGGTAATCGTCTCCGGGGCTCAGCCAAGGCCACCGGTTCGGCGTTTCGCAAGAAGGTCGGCTTGCCGAGTACGATCGAAGCAGTGATCGACACGGTCGTGCTTTGTGTCATCGCGTATTTCATTGGCGGCATGGCCTGGGTCCATCGCATCAACGACGATATGAGTTTCGGCGTTTCGGCCGACAGCGTGCCGGCGCAGGCTAGTCTGAGCGTGGCCACCGCCTCGGCCCTGGTCGACCGCGAGATCAACGATACCAATTGGCCGGCTAACGATCCGGTGTTCATGCCGGGCTGGTTCTTGGACAACATGCCGAGCTATCAGAAGGGGATCATCACCGCGATCAGCCGATTCATCGTTGCTCTAACTGACCGTGTCACACGACCGGATGGTGTGGTGCCAGTCGATACTGATCTTCAAATGGCACTCGGTTTGTTGATGTATTCGGGTAATGTTTGGATTTTCGATCCGTCCCAGTCGTGGGCGCCGACCGTACCGTCGGAAGAACAGTACAATGGAGCCCTGGCTGCGCTCAAAAACTACAGCCGGCGCTTGGCCGAGGGCGAAGCAGTTTTTCGCCGCGACGCCAACAGCTTGATCGCTGTCGTCGATACCGTCGCCGCAGATGTGGTCGGGGCGTCCGGTGCAATCTACCAGCACGTCCGTCTGCACAGTGGCGATTTCCTCATCGACGCACTGGCAGATAATATGTTTTTCGAGAATAAGGGGCGTCTTTACGCGTACTACTTGATCTTGCGCGACCTCGAGACCGATTACGACGCGGCGATATCCGAGCGGCGGCTAAGTGCCCTTTGGCAACGCATGGTCTCGACCATTGAAAAGGCCATGCTGATCGATCCCTGGGTCGTGGCCAACGGTCGGCCCGATGGACAAATCTTCCCCAATCACCTGGTCGCGCAGGATTTCTATTTGTCCCGCGTCGCCGTTCAGTTGCACCAAATATCTGAAAAGCTGAAGCTCTGAGCGGGGTGGAAGGTTGCCGCGGGCCGAAAGGAAGAACATGCCCGAGAAATTCAAGGAGGCTAAGGATGCCTCTGGCGCTATTTTGCCGCCGCCGGCTATTTTCGCCATCGTTCTGCTGATCAGCTATGGCCTGCAGCGCGGGCGGCCGGATGAAGGCTTGCCGGAGCCATTGCGGTTTTATTTGGGTCTCGCCCTCATTGCCGTCGCCATCGTATTGGCTGGGTTTTGCATTCGGGCATTTTGGCGGCGAAAAACGTCAGTCGACCCTTATAAGCCGGTCACTGCCCTGGTGGTCGAAGGACCGTTCCGATATTCTCGTAATCCCATGTACGTTGCCCTTGCCTTGCTCTATCTGGGCATCGCGGTTTATTTCGGGCAGGTTTGGGCGCTCCTCCTGCTTCCGTTCGCGTTGGCCACCGTTCACTATGGTGTCATCGTCCGTGAAGAAAGCTATCTGGAACGAAAATTTGGCCAAGATTACCTCGCGTATAAATCGCGGGTGCGGCGATGGATTTAGGCACGAAGCATCTGACTTTCGGCCTTCCGAGGAACGAATTGGGGCAGGCTTCCACGCTCTGTATCGCAAATGGTGAATGACGCCTGGAATTTGGTCGACGTAATAGACGCCGGCCGCGACCCGTTGATCGCGATTCTGTTCATCGCAGGGCTCATGGTCGTGGCCTATGGGTTCACCCGTCTTACTACGGCGGATTTTTCTTGGCGGATTGCGCCGCGCTCAATTGGCGTTGTGGTCGGAGGTCATCGAAAGGCGTCGGCTGTTCCGCCTTGCCGGTATCCTTGCCGCTGCTATCGCTTTCCACGTTGGCACCCAGTTCTTCGGTCTCGAAGGGCAGCTCGAATCGCCGGAAGAGGCCACCATCTTCCGGATCATCGACAATATCTTTTTCGCTCTGGTCTTCGTGCTGGTTCTCCTCACGATAGACAGAGCGCTGGCGTGTATCTCGGACATCTACGGTAAATCTAGGCTGGCCCGTGAAAGGCCTATCAAGGGTTACATTCAGTTCACCCGCATCATTCTTATCATCGTCGGAATTATTGTTGGCGGCACCCTGGCGCTGGGAGAATCTCCTTGGGCGGTGCTCACCGGAATCGGCGCTGCCTCGGCGGTCATATTGTTGATCTTTCGCGATACGCTACTGTCCCTGGTGGCCGGTTTGCAGTTGGCCTCAAACGACCTGGTCCATATCGGCGACTGGATTGAAATGCCGCAATACGGTGCCGACGGGGATGTGATCGACATCGCACTGCACACTGTCAAGGTGCAGAATTTCGACAAGACGATTGTCTCCATTCCCACCCATAAACTCGTCGAGGGTGGATTTAAGAATTGGCGAGGAATGAGCGACTTTGGTGGCCGCAGGTTCAAGCGTGCCATCGTAATCGACGGCCGTAGCGTCAAATTCTGCAAGCGCGACTTTTTGCGTTCGCTAAGCCACGTGGATCTCATCCATGGCATGGTTGATGAGGAGATCGAGAAGATCGAAGCTTTCCGTGAAAGTTTGCGTGGCGCCAACGGCGAGGAGCCGTCTGAGGAGCTGTTGGCTTTCCGAACCCTGAACGGTCCGTACCGGACCAACCTGGATTTCTACATGGCGTATCTTGAAGCCTATTTGCACGCGGATTCACGGGTTTACCCTCGAGGATCGCTTTTGGTAAGGCAGCTGCGACCGACTCCCACGGGCGGCCTGCCTATCGAACTATATTTCTTTCTCAACGATACCAACTGGAAAAATTACGAAACCATGCAGGCGCGCATGTATACGTATTTTCTCGCCGCCGCCGAACTTTTCGATCTGGCGCTGCACACGGTTTCCGACGGCGCAGCCGAAACCGCGGTCGGGGGACAGCCTCCCGTCTAGCGCGGCACTGGTATCGACCTCATCCCCAGAGATCTAGCCCAGCCGGATTGAGGCGGCCGCGGTCGTATATGATGGGATGGGCACGATCGGCCGCGAGGTGTACGGGACCATCAAGATCGACGAAATCAGCACTGGCCGCCAACAGAATTGCCGGCGCCATGGCCAGTGACGTCCCGACCATGCAACCGATCATGATTTCAAACCCTAAAGAGCGTGCGGCCTTTAGCAGTTCGAGTGCTTCGCTAAGGCCACCCGTCTTGTCGAGTTTAATGTTTACGGCTTGGTAGCGACGCCGAAGTCGCTCCAAGGTGTCCGTGCCGTGGCAGGATTCATCGGCGCATAGGGGCACGGCAAGGTTCATATCGATGAGCGCATCGTCTTCAGCTGCGGGAAGCGGTTGCTCGATGAGGGCCACGCCCAAAGTTGCGGCCTTTGCGGCGAAATCTTCGAGCGTGGGCGCTGTCCACGCCTCATTGGCGTCCACGATTATTCGTGCCGCCGGCTGAGCTTCGTGAACGGCCCGCAGACGTTCTAGTGCGCCATCCCGACCGAGCTTGACCTTGAGCCAAGGGCAACCGTCCTGTTTGCGTGCCGCGGCAGCCATCTCGTCAGGCTCTGCCAGGCTCAGGGTGACGGCGGTGGTGAGGGGGTGCGGCTCGGACAAGCCGGCGCGGCGCCAAACCGGAGTGCCGCTTTGCTTGGCCTGCAAATCCCACAGTGCGCAATCCACGGCGTTGCGCGCGGCGCCAGCCGGGAGCACACTCGGCAAATCAGCTCGGCCCATACCCTTCTCAAGTTCGGGAACGATGGTGGCAATCTGGTTGACGACGCCCGAGACGGTTTCGCCATACCGGGGGTAGGGTACGCACTCGCCGCGTCCAACGGCTTCGGCCTCGGCGATTTCGACGACCAACACTTGCGCCTCGGTCTTGCTGCCGCGCGCAATGGTAAAGTGGCCCAGAATTGGCCAGCTTTCGGGCAGAACAGAGACTCGGCGCGAATTCAGACGAGTTCGTCCACGATACGTGCGACTCCGGTGCGAAGCGGATCGACACAAACTATTCCGAGCGCCGCCTCGGTTTCCCGCAGGTAGTCCTCCGCTTCGGCCTCGGTAAACCGCGAGGTGTCAATGCTGGCACCAACACACCGGACGTCGGGGTTGGTTAATCGCGCCGCCTCTAAGTTTGCCGCGATGCATTCGCTCAACTCCGGCAGGGGCCAGCTCTCCAAAGCTCGCATATGTGTCCGTGTAGGTTCGTGGCAAAGTACCAGGGCATCTGGTTGCGCACCGTGCAAGAGACCCAGGCTCACTCCGGCGAATGAGGGGTGGAAGAGTGAACCTTGGCCTTCGATTACATCCCAGTGGTCCGGATCGTTGTCCGGTGACAACCATTCGATAGCGCCAGAGATAAAGTCAGCAACCACAGCGTCGACGGCGATCCCCCCTCCGGCGATCAAGACACCGGTTTGACCGGTGGCGCGGAAGTCGGCCTTGACCCCACGTCCAAGCATCTCCTGCTCGATGGCCAGCGCCGTGTACATCTTTCCCACAGAACAATCGGTTCCCACCGGTAGCAAACGCTTGCCCAAACGCTTGGCACCGGTTCCGATGGCGAATTCGCGATCGGGACGGCGGATGTCAAAGAGTTGACGTCCGAAATTGGACGCCGCCTCGCGCACCTCGGGAATGTCTGAAAGCCGGCTGTGCATACCGCTGGCGACGTCCATGCCTGCTGCCAGGGCTTTCACGAGAGCGTCAACCCAGTTCTCGGCGATGACGCCGCCTGCGTTGACCACACCGACCACCATCGTTTTGGCGCCCGCTGTGGCAGCCTCCTCGATATCGAACTCCGGAATCGGCAGTTTTGCCTTGCAGCCCTCCAAGCAATACTGACCGATGCACCAAGATCGGCGCCACGACACGACGCCCCTCGCCATCTTGATAGATAGATCGTCGGTGGCGTCCCCTAAGAATAAGAGATAGGGCCTTTCCAATGGGATCGCTTTCTCGGTTTTTCGGGCTCAAATTCTCATTGATTCAGCCATTGGGGAAAATACCACGTACTGCCGCTACGGCCATCGCCGGCCTGAGGTCATGGAAATTTCACCCTCCGGAAACCCTGTGATGGTTGTCACAGAAATGCTCTTGGAATTCGATTATACCTTGTTGTGCAGAAAAAACCCCGCGCACCGTAGTTAACGTAATGCGCGGGGAGTTGGCTACAATCAGGCTGGCTTTGCTCAGGCGCAAAGCCAGCTATTATTCAAAACGATCGCTGTCCGCAATGCAAGGGGTGAGTGCACTGCGGAACTGATTCGTTGGTTTCGTGGCGTCTAAATAGTGCGCGATTCCCAATTCCATAAGTATCGAAAATCACAGGTGAATTTGATACGAACGCAGCAAATTGTATCAGGGTAACCACTCTTTGATACTTTTGGTTGATAAGTCAGGCATGCGCTGCCCGTAGGTCAATTCGAGTGCCTTTCCGAGACGGCATCTCCATTTCGATCTAGCGATCTCTTAGGGCTGGCAAGGTTGATTCCCTTTGATCGCCGACTATATATTGGGGCAACCGACTGTAGAATTTAGGAGAAAGAGGAACCACCAATGGCGATTGGACGCGAAAACGAATTTCTCGCCACACATGTCAACAGAGCCCATGTGGACGAAGGTCTGCGGCAATACATGCTGCAAGTTTACAATTACATGTGCGCGGGCTTGGTGCTTACTGGGTTGGTCGCATATGCAGTGGCGAATACCGAAATTCTTCGAAATTTCATATTTGGCACCCCGATCTACTGGTTGGTCATGTTCGCGCCTTTGATTTTCGTATTTATCTACGCCTCGCGCATTGAGCGCATGAGTGTCAGCAGTGCGCAAATCGGCTTTTGGGCATTCGCGACCGTCATGGGTATGTCGTTGGCATCGGTCTTTCTGGTGTTCGCGGAAGCGAGTGTCGCGCGCGTCTTCTTTATTACCGCGTCAGTATTCGGTGGGATGAGCTTGTACGGCTACACCACCAAGAAATCCCTAAGCGGTTGGGGCTCGTTCTTGTTCATGGGGTTGATCGGCGTCATCATCGCCATGATCGTCAACATGTTCCTCGGGAGTTCGGCCCTTCATTTCGCCATTTCCGTTATTGGCGTAATCGTCTTCGTCGGCCTAACCGCCTATGACACCCAGCGGATCAAGGAAACCTATTACGCCGGCGACGACCAGGCGATGGTGACCAAGAAAGCAATCATCGGCGCCTTAAAGCTCTATCTCGACTTTATCAACCTCTTCATCATGCTGTTACATCTTTTTGGCAACCGCGAATAGGTTCTGATCGAACTAGGTTTTCGAGACCTGTAGATGGGCGTCGGCTTGGCCGGCGCCCTTCCTACTTCCGGGTTCCGTCACCAATTTCTCGGCCCCAATTCTATTGGCGAAGGGTCAGGGTTCCGCCCGAGATTTCGAACCCTTGCAGGCGTTCGAGAAAACTCATGCCAAGCAGGGATTCGCCGACCAAGCCGGTGGTAACGGACCCGGCCACGTTCGAGACCCGAATGGGCCCGATGCGGATCTCGCGTAGCCGAACCGGCGCGCCCCTAATGTCGCCGTTGGCGGTGGAATAAATTTGACTGAACGTCAACGATCCGAGATTAAATCCCAGCCGCCGCGCGTCTCCTGCGCTGAGAATTACATTGCTGGCGCCGGTATCGACGAGAAACCGGATACGGGTTCCATCCACCTCCGCGTTGACACGAAAATGGCCGTTTTCGCCGGCCCGAAATCGCACCGCGCCTTCGCCCGTTGGCACCCCGTATCCAGGCATTAATTCGCCGATGATTCGATCACGCACGTCAGCGAACTCGAAACGATAGCTATAAAGGGCCACAAGGCCGACACCAATCGACAGCCAAATTGCGCCGTTGCGTACTCCCTTTGCAAATGAGACTCGCCGTCTCATCAGTACGCCGCCCGAAACCAGGGCAAGCAGGGCGACAAGGTAAATTATGCGCATCAAGCCGTCTTCGGAGTCCAACGCCGAAGGAAACAGCCAAGCAAGAACGACAATTAGTCCGCCGACTGACAGCAACAGCCACAGCCAGATATTCCTTCGTTTCGGAGGTGGGGGTGCGCCCCAGGGGTCGATCACGCGCCGTCCCGCGCGGCAAGCAAGAGGTAAACGGCGCGCCACAGTCGGATGCCGTCGCCGATCGCCAAATTATCGAATTCGCTGTGGGCCATGGAGTCGATCACAAAAAGACTGGTTCGCTCGCCCGCCGAGGAAAGTGCGACGCTCTCGCTGTACGGAATGATGTCGTCATCGCGGCCATGCACCAAGATCATCCGCGCGGATAACCCCGCGAGCATCCGTCCCTTGAGATCGAGCGCCGCAATTTCCCGACGCACGTTATCCGGAAGGGCTTCAATCAGGCTCGTGACACGTGCCGGATTCTGATTTTCCAACAAATCATAAACCGCTCGACCCGGTGGTCCAAGGGTTGTAACCAAATCATCTACGTCCGCGTCGAGGTCGGCCATTTTGCGTCGCGCGATTGCTGACAGTGCCGTGCGATCTGACGCGGCAGAAAGCAAATCTGCGTTGCTCCGGGCAAACACCCATTTCCCATAGGCATTTGGCGTCATTTGCCGCCATGGTTGGTCGGCGCGTTCGCGAAAGTGACCAGTGGTGAAGAAAGTGATTACCGCTTCCACGTCGTGATAGCCCCCAATAGCCACGACGAACTGCACGAGTTCATCAAGCCCGTCGGTTAACGTGGCGAGGATGGCTGGCCCGACCGCGTAGGAAATCGCGGCAATTCCGACACGTTGTCTGCCTCCGAGATCGTTTCGGGCGGCCAAGTGGCGAATCGCGTCGGCGATTTCGCCAGCGTCTTCCGACCGAACCTTGAGGGCCCGTAAGCCTTTCAGGTCGGGGACCAAGACGGCGAATCGGGCTCGGGCCAAGGTGACGGCGAATGCCACGAGCTTGGCGTCATCCTTACCATCTGGCGTGACGCCAGGCACCAATACCAGCCGGGCCAGGGCGCCTTCCGCGGGCCGGTATAAATCTCCCACGTATCGTCGCTTCCCGGCTTGGTATTCGACGGTTTGCCGGCGTGGTGTTGCTGTTGTTTCCTTCAGGCCGCTAGGGCGCGTGCCGGTGGCGATATCCTGAAGCACGCGTACGGCCTCGATACCCCGCGTTGGCGAGCACGCGGCGAGGCCAGTCGCCACAATCGCAACCGCGGCGGTGACAGCGGTCGCCGTGGCGTTGGTATTCCGGTGGTGATCTCCTATCATCGCGGCGCCGCCTCAACCTTTTTTGGAACAGGACATGCCCGAGGGGACAACTATCGCAATCTTTGACTTGGATCGTACCATCACGACTAAGGATACCTTTATCGGGTTTTTGACGGGATTCTTATGGCGTCATCCTTGGCGATGTTTGCGAACGATCGGCCTACCTATCGCATTCATGCAGTTCGCCTTGGGGCGCAAGGACAACGGATGGCTCAAGGAACGGTTCTTGAACGCCTTCCTAGGGGGTGTCTCGCGTACCAGCCTCAACTCGTGGGTGGATGTTTACATCAAGCGGGTACTTGCCAAAGGGCTGCGCCCAGGAGCCGTTCAAGCCATCGGACGCCATCGCGCCGCAGGCGACCACTTGGTTCTGGCCACGGCGAGCCTTGATTTCTACGTTGAGGCGATTGGTGCCGAGCTGGGATTCGAGCGGGTCATCTCCACTTGTGCAGATTGGACGCCATCCCGGACACTTTCGGGAAAATTTGCCACCGCGAATTGCTACGGGGCCGAAAAACTGCGTCGGGTGTCGGAGGTCTACCAATCAAAACGCGGAGACCGACCGGTGGTAGCGTATTCCGATCACCACGCGGATTTGCCGTTGCTTCACTGGGCCGATCAAGCATTCGCGGTCAATCCGACTCCCACTTTGGCGGCGGCGGCCGGTGAAATGACGATCGTTGATTGGAATCGCGGCTAATGCCTAGCCGCTAAACTCGCAGCGACGGTCAGGACGGGCCGAGCGCACTGAACGCGGCGCCGGCCAATAACGCGAAGCAAAAGGCGCAAGGAATTGTCAACAACCATGAGAATAGAATTTGCGAAATCCGTGTCCAGTGACCCGCTCGGGTGATAACTCCAATGCCGATCAACGAACCAACGGCGACATGAGTGGTGGATACTGGCATGCCGAGCTTCGAGGCGAATAGAACCAACATTGCCGTTACCAAGTTTCCAACCAAGCCTTGGGATCTGGGGACGTCGGTAATTTCCTGGCTCATAGTTGTGGCTACGCGCAGTGCGAAGACCGCGCCGCCGAGCAGGATACTCCCTGCGACCAGCATAAAGGCCCAAAACGTATCGCCGATCGTTAGCGATCCCAGCAATAACAGGGAGGCAATCTTGGGCGTATCGTTGACGCCCCGGGAAAAACAGACCAAACAGCCGGAAAGGATATGGAGGTAGTCCGCGCCGCAAAGGGCTTCCGCCCGTCCACCGATCGGTGCCTGACGCGCTGGTTGGCGGTCGATCACTTCGTTGGCCTTGGAGAAGCTGTGGGCGAGGGCTGGGGTTCTTCCGGGCCAGGGCGCGCCAAAAAATTTGCTGGTGATTTGACTGGCGCCGCGCATTCCGTTGAAGGTCAAGAACGTTAGTCCGGCAGC
Organism: Alphaproteobacteria bacterium; assembly: GCA_012267605.1. Lineage (GTDB taxonomy): Bacteria > Pseudomonadota > Alphaproteobacteria > JAAXGF01 > JAAXGF01 > JAAXGF01. Next base: position 13,786 of record JAAXGF010000052.1, read on the forward strand.
CAGGAAAGGTGAAACCAGGAGAGGTACAGCTGCCACTGGGCCAGGCACTGCAAGGCTTAGCTGCGAACCAGCAAACCACGCGCCTGCGCCAGCCAATGCACCGAGCAACGCGTGGGTGGTTGATATGGGTAATCGGAGGACGGTAGCTAGAAATACACATCCCCCGGCTCCTAAGGCGAAGGCTGTAGCAAAATCGCTGTTCTGCAATACAAAATCGGGAACCAGGCCTTTGCCGGAAAATACCCTCAGAATCTGATAGCCGAGGACCGTCGCCATCACTGACCCAAGAAAAGTCGATGCATTGGCGAGCAACAGGGCACTTCGGAAATTGAGGGTTCGGCTACCCCAAATGGTGGCCACACCTTTGAAATTGTCGTTCGCCCCATTCGAGAACGAGAGAAAAAATATGATGATGATAAAGAGAAATACCATGTTTTCGGAATGTGAAATCGTTGTCACCGACCAGGCCGGATCACTCCTACTGGCAAAGTTCAAACCAGTTTGCCGGTACGTTCGGCATGAAACGATCCAGACTTCGCCCGTAGTATACGAACCCGTGCCCCAACACTATTAAAACCGGTTCAAATTGGCGTCATCACCTCACACGGTGTGCGCCTTCTGCAAATGTGTCTGGAACGATCCAGCGTGGAATCCCGCACCTCAGCACGTTCCGGGGTGCGCATTGGCTTAGCTGCCGTTATCATCGTGCAATGATGGTGTTGACTGGAATAATCGTTCCTCCGGCTCGGGCCGGGTGATATTGGCCGAACACGTGCTACGGTATTTGACCATTGCCGTCGCCGGCTACGCTCTTTTGACCGGGTGCCTGTTTCTCGGCCAGCGCCGGTTGCTCTACCTGCCCGATCGTACAATGCCTGACCCGGTTCTCGCCGGGCTCACGGACATGGCGCCCGCGCAACTAGCCACTGACGATGGGTTGTCGCTATTGGCGTGGTACGCCCCGGCGCGGGACCCAGACAAACCCATCCTCGTCTACCTTCATGGCAACGCGGGACACATCGGTTACCGGGGAAGTAAGGTACGTGCCTATTTGGATTCCGGCTTTGGTGTTCTGCTCGTTAGTTGGCGCGGCTATGGCGGAAATAGTGGCGATCCCACCGAACAAGGGCTCTATCGCGACGGGCGCGCCGCGATGGCATTCCTTGACCAGGCCGGGGTTTCCCCAGAGCGCATAGTCCTCTATGGCGAATCTCTGGGCACTGGCGTCGCCGTTCAGCTGGCGAGCGAAACTCGGTTTGGTGCCATCATCCTGGAAGCCCCCTATACGACAATTCCCGCGGTGGCGGCGCGGCACTACTGGTATATTCCCGCAAATTATTTGGTGCGTGACAAATTTGATTCCTTAAGCAAGATCGGGGGGATTGAAACGCCCTTGTTAATTCTTCACGGCGAGCGCGACAACATTATCCCGGTCGAATTCGGCCGTGAACTTTTCGCCGCCGCCCGCGAGCCGAAGGCCTGGCGTGGCTTCCCCGAAGCTGGCCATAATGATCTTTACGATTTCGGTGCGGCCAATGCCGTACTGGAATTCCTTTTCCAGTTGAGCTCGCTGTCCGAACGCGACGGCCAGGGTGACATCACGGCGCCCAAGGATCCGGTCTCACTGCCATGAATTCTTGCGCGCTATCAAAACATCGGATAGCATCGGCTACTGAATGCTGAGGGCTGCTTTGATTGTGCTTGAGAGCCGTTCATGGCACCAGTTGCCGAATCTTTCCCAGATTTTTAACGTGAATTGAGATTTCCTATCCCCAGAACATATGGCAGCATCAATGCGTCAAGAGTTGATTTTTAGGAACAGTCGCAATCCGTTGCGGTGTTCACAGTATTGATTTCCTAGCCAGTCTTAAAAACAGGGACACTTTGAAGGGTAGAAGGCATGTCCGTTGGCGGTCACGATCATACCGTCCGTATGATATTAATATTTATTACAGGCGGTTGCGTACTAGCACTGGAACTTATTTCGTCTCGCGTAATGACTCCTTTTTTTGGAGTTAGTTTATATATTTGGACGAGTATTCTATCGGTAACATTATTGTTTCTTGCCATAGGGTAACTGCCCAGGTCTGATC
>JAAXGF010000254.1 GCA_012267605.1 Alphaproteobacteria bacterium
CAAAAGCTTAGAAGGCACGTCATAGGACGGATGAAGACGAACGGCCAAATCAGATCAACTTCAGCAAATGTTTTGGTCCGAGTAATGCGGCGGCTTATTTGGGATGAGCGAACGAAGAATACCGAGCCGCTGGATCGACAACACTGAAACCAAAAGTTGGTGGACGCGACGGCTAGGCGATCTAGATTCAAAACCTTCGCCTGACCTACCCTGAATCAGCCGTTCATCCGGCCGTGCCCGTAATCACCCCGGCGATGGTACCTATTCGCTACGAGACGAAACGACAAACCAGCGAGCGTCTCCAATGCCATCTGATGCGTACGCTACGATGATCGTGCGACCAGGCTCCGATGATCTTAACCGCTCCGCCTAGGGAGCGCTCACCACCAATTCGGCGAACATGTTGGGGTGCTCGTCGCAACCCAGCAAAAACGTGCCCCCGGCCATCGATTCCGGTACCGTGAACGAATGGGAACCGGCGCCCAGAATTTCCACCGGGCTGAGAATGCCCGGTTGGTCGACCAATTTTATACTGTGTTCGTAGTCGTCTGTGTTGCGGAAGATCACCGTGTCGCCCGGTGCGACTTGAATTTGCTCCGGGCGGTAATGGGCATGGCGCAACAGCACCTCGACGGTCTCCGCATATGCTATCGGAGATTGAAAAAATATGAAGATCGCAATCGCTTTCGCGACGGATTGCGAAAAGGTACGGCGGTTGGTTCCCATGACCATCTCGACAATGAACCCGATTGCCGGCCCATATAGTCAGCGCGAAGCCAACGCGCAAGCCAGCTCTGCGTTGATCGTTCGTCGATTACATTCAGAAACTAGGAGGCGAAAGCCTCCCCGACATCGAACGAACCTGGGCCGACTACCCCAAGATATTACCGGCCCGAGAAATAATGATCGCACCCATCAAACCGATGGCGCCATAGGCGAACAATTTCCAAGATTTTTCTAACTTGTCGTCGCTGATTTTCTCGGGGCGCAAAAGGAAAACCAAGCCAAACCCTAGTGCCAGGAGAGCAGCGACGGCAAAGAATACGGCGAGCCTTGGCTCGGAGGGCATCCAGGTCAGGCCAAAGCCGAACAACAGGGCGCCGGCGGTTGCCATGCCAAGAAGGAATTCATTTCGACTTTCAGGCGGTACCATCAATCCACGCTTCCATTTTGGTTGAGACATCAAGGTTCCATCTTATGGTCGGGCGGACGATACCACGACTGGTCGACAAAAGGCACCAACGGAGCGAATGCCCGATGCAACCATCAACGGCCTTGATCCAAAGATCATGGGAGTTGCCCATCCGCTAGTTCAAGCATGCCACCATGGCCCCGCCGGGCCCAACATCTTGCGACAATCCAGCACGCCCTCCGTGTTCAATTTGACAGAATTTGTGAATTGCCGAAAAGCATTGATTCGACACGAGATTCCGCGGATGGCGACAACCAAAATGATGCGACTTGAGAGTTTGCCAAGAGACCTCTCCATCCCAAACGACGCCGACCGCAGCGGCTTCGCCTCCTCGAGACGCGTCGATTCCCGGAGGCGCCGGGGATTTTGCGCGAGCGATCTCTCGGGCATATTGGTCTGCCAACCGTTCAAGACGGGCCTCCAGGGCGGACGCGCGCCGGTCGATTGCCTCTGATTTCGCCATCGCCGGCATAGCATGTTCGAGAATCTCCGCGACCTCCAACTCCTCGAAGTAGCTTTCCACTGCATGACGCAAATTCGCAAATCCGAGAATCGAGATGACTAAGACGATGATGCCAGCAATTCGTAAGACCGAGTTTCGTGTCCGCGCCCCAACTTCGACGGCGAATTCCCGAGACTGGATCTGCGTCTTCTTTAGATCATCGCGCAGCCTCGCAATTTCCTCGACGACAGCATCTTTCTTGGTGGTTCTAGATTTCCTGTTTCCTTTGGATATTCGCTCGGCCATCCCGCTCCCCACTCGCCACAACCCGCGTTGACGGGAGCAGCGGCGAATCACTACTTTTTAGAGGTCGACTTCGCGGCGCGCTTCTTCTTCGCCTTCGGCGCTTCGGCCTCGCCGCCGCCGTCATCGCTTTCCCCGGGATCGTCGATGCCATCCGCCATCTGAGGACCGGAACCAGGCATACCATCAAGCTCGTCGCTGGCGGCGGCGGATTGATCCTTCCCGTTGCCGCTCTGTTTTGCTGATGCCGTACTGCGGCGCTGCCGGAAGAGTGAAAGGAAATCGATGGGGCCTAGCATCAGCGCTGGTAAACCACCGTCCCTTACCGTATCGGCGATTACCCTGCGGGCGAAGGGGTAAAGAATACGCGGGCATTCGACCGCCATGACCATTTCCCTCTGCTCGTCAGTCAAACCGGCAATGGTGAACACACCCGCGTACTCGAGCTCCACCATAAACGCAACGCTGTCCTCGGCCTTGGCCTCGACGGCAATTTGCAGGCTCACTTCATAACGGTCGTCGCCGAAACTCCGATTCCCGATCTCAACCCGAATTTCGCCCTGGGGCTGATCCTTTGATTGAAACAAGATCCCCGGCGCGTGCGGATTCTCAAACGACAAATCCTTTGTATATTGCGCGTGAACAGAAAATTTGGGTCGCGAATCATCCGTCGCCCCCTCCGCCGTGGCGGCGTCACCGGTAGTTTCGTTCATGGCTTCATGCCCCCGTATTGCTGGTGATGTTGGCTATCACGCTAGTGCATCCGAGACAAGCGACAAGACGAGACTAGGGACGGTTTCGTCCCCACGGCGAGGGCCTCCGCTCATCCTTCGACAAATCGACGAATTCACCCTCGATAACGTGCGGATCCGCAACACTGCTTGGCGAATCGCCAGCAGACCAGGTGCCGCGCGCGACAAAATAGCCTGTGACCCAGCCTCGCAAAAAGGTACGAACCGGAGGACACAATAGAAGCGCACCAACCGCATCTGTGATAAATCCGGGCGTAAGCAGGAACGCGCCAGCGACAAGCAGCATAATGCCGTCCATGGCTTCCTTAACTGGCACCTCGTTTCGTGCCAGGGATTCCTGCGCCTTGCGCAGCGTTCGTAAACCCTGATGGCGAAGCAAGACGGTCCCCAACAGGGCCGTAACAATGATCAACGTAAGCGTTGGCCATAGCCCGATGAGACCACCGAGTTCAATAAAGACAGCGATCTCCGCGATAGGAACACCGATCAACGCCAAGAATATTAGCCAGGCCATGGTTGCGTTTCACCTTCCCCATGGCTATGTAACCGTAAAGTGCCCCATTGTCGAACATTTGCCGCGGACTCGACCTAACGCGCGTAAGTGTTTATTCTGTCCAAGGACGGGTTTGTCCCAGATGACGTAAATTTGCCAATGGGGGCTCACGGTGGAGATATCCGAATGCCCGACGGGTTTCAATTTTTAGACATTGTTTTCTTTGCCATGGTGGCGGCGTTTATCGCGCTCCGCCTGCGCAGCGTTTTGGGTCGGCGGACGGGTAACGAGCCGCGTCCCCCAGAATCGATATCTAGCCGTCAGTCCGACGAATCCGTCGACAATATCGTTCGCCTGCACGAACGGGAGCCAGCGCCGCCGCGGCAAGAGGATGATTTTTCCAACGTTACCGATCCCGCACTGATGGCCAGTTTTAAGCAGATTAAGCGGGCCGACCCGTCTTTCAACCGGGAAGACTTCTTGCAAGGGGCATGCGCCGCGTTCGAGATGGTTATCCACGCGTATGCGTCGGGCGATTCTGAACGATTGAGGCCATTGGTGAATGACACCGTTTTCCAACTCTTTACCGACGCCATGAAAGAGCGTGAATCGGCAGGCGAGAAACTTGAGACCACGTTGGTCGGTTTGCGCGAGTATGAAATCGTTGAGGCGGCGTTAACTGGAAAGTTGGCCCGTATCACGGTTCGCTTCGTCAGCGACCAAATCAATCTTATACGCGACGCGAATGACCAAATTGTTCAGGGCGACCCCGGGGAGTCGGTGGAGGTTATCGATTTATGGTCGTTTGAACGCGAAACCGGAACACGCGATCCAAATTGGAAATTGGTGGCGACCAGTAGCGCTGAATGATGGTCGCCTTTGGCGCAATTCATCGTCTATACCAGCCTGGCAAGTGAAAGTACGTTGAACCCACGTTGGATTCTTGCGTTAGCGAGCCTTGTCTTCCTCGCCGCATGTGCCGGTCAGCCGGGGGACCAATTGAAGCTGGCGGACGGGGCGATACTGAAGGCCGCAAAATTTAGTGAACTAGAAGGTTGGTCTAGGGACAAGCAAGGGTTGGCGCTCGCCGCGTTCCGTCGATCATGCAGACAGCTGCGCGAGCAACCGGCGGGGCGGCTAGTTGGTCCCGGCGGGCTGGCGGGTACGGTAGCCGATTGGCGTCCCGTATGCGCCGCAGCTGAACGCGTTCCCGCCAATGACGATACTGTTGCAAGAATGTTTTTTATGGCGTGGTTCACGCCGTTCTGGGTTGTCGACAATAACGGCGACCAAGGATTGTTCACTGGATATTTCGAACCGCTTTTGTACGGCGCGCGGCGTCGGGACGACCGTTTCAACGTGCCACTGTATGCACGACCATCTGATCTGGTCGTTGTCGACCTCGGCCTCTTCCGAAAGGAATTGCATGGCGCGCGGATTACCGGCCGCGTCGTCGATGGCACGCTCCATCCCTACCCCAGCCGCGCCGAAATTGACGGGGGTGCACTGGATGGACGATCCTTGGAGATTGTTTGGGTGGACGATCCGGTGGACGCGTTCCTATTGCAGGTCCAAGGATCAGGCCGCGTCGAGCTTGTCGACGGGTCGGTGACGCTTCTCGGTTACGCAGCATCGAATGGCCACCCTTACGTCTCGATCGGCCGTGAGCTGGTAGAACGCGGTGCTATTCCGCTGGAAGAAGTGGATTGGCCCGCCATCCGCGCATGGCTGGACAACCATACCGACGAGGCCAAATCCTTGCTCCACGCCAACCCTTCATACGTTTTTTTCGCGACCGTCGATGGCGAAGGACCGATGGGGGCACAGGGCGTGGCCCTGACACCGGGGCGAAGCCTCGCTGTCGACCCTCGGTTTGTACCGCTGGGGGCCCCAGTTTGGCTCGACGCCACGGCACCCGCGCCCGATCCCCAGGACCCGGACGTGCGCCTAAACCGGCTGATGGTGGCACAAGACACGGGTGGCGCCATCAAAGGCGCCGTACGCGGTGACGTGTTTTGGGGACACGGCGAGGCAGCCGGAGCTGTCGCCGGACGCATGAAACACCGGGGGCGGTACGCGATACTCCTTCCCAAAGCAGTGGTCGTGGCCGATGCCGGGGTTTAAAGACACAACCGGCAGCAACGGCGGGAGTAGGCGGAAAGTCGATCTATTCGTTACCTGCCTGGTCGATTTTTACCGGCCGAGCGTCGGCTTTGCTGCCGTGAAACTGCTTCGCGGTGCGGGCTGTGAAGTTTGTGCGCCGCTTGCCACCTGCTGCGGTCAACCGGCCTATAACGCCGGTGATCGGGCCACAGCAAAGCGCCTGGCCAAAGCAACAATCCGGTCGTTTTCAGAAAACCACGACGTCGTGGTGCCGTCCGGGTCGTGTGCAGCTATGCTCAAGGTCCATTATCCCGATTTGTTCATCGGCGACGATGCTTGGGCAAAACGGGCCGAGCAATTTGCCGAACGGGTGTTTGAATTGACCGTCTTTCTGGTCGACGTCTTGGGGAAAGAAAATACCGGCGTAGCATTCGAGAATTCCGTGACCTACCATGACGCATGTTCGGGTTTGCGCGAGCTCGGAATCAAGGCGCAGCCACGCGCCTTATTGTGTTCGGTCGCGGGTCTGTCCTTGGCTGAACATTCAGGCGCCGAGGATTGTTGCGGATTTGGCGGCACTTTTTGTGTCAAATACCCTGATATATCTCTCCGAATGGTTTCCGAAAAATGCGCGGCCATTGTCGCCAGCGGCGCCGACACCGTGTGTGCCGGAGACATGGGTTGCCTGCTCAACATTGCTGGTTGCCTGTCTCGGCAACGCAGTCTCGTCCGGGTGCGCCATGTGGCCGAAATTCTGGCGGGCTCTACTGAATCCCCAGGGATTGAGGGCAGAGTGCATGACTGAAGTTGGTGCATACTCTGCAGAATCCCGGAATGGCTTCAATGCCAGGGTTGAACGCGCGCTAGCGGATGATCAGCTTCAGCACGCCTTGAAACGGCTGGGATCGGGTTTCGTGGAAAAGCGCGCGCGGGCCGTCGCGAGATTTCCGGAATTTGAGCGACTGCGCGATGCCGCGACATCGATAAAGAACCACGTCCTGGCAAACCTGGCGGACTATTTGGAAAAGTTCGAATCCAAAGTTACTGAAACCGGCGGCCAGGTCCACTGGTGTGTAGATGCCGAGGCCGCGCGGAATACCGTGCTCCGCATTTGCCGCGAAGCTGATGCACGCTTGGTAACCAAGGGAAAATCGATGATCGCTGAGGAAATCGGCCTGAACGCCCATCTCACGGCCCATGGCATCGAACCGGTAGAAACCGACCTTGGAGAGTACATCATTCAGCTCGCTGGCGAAACGCCGAGCCATATAATCGCCCCTGCGGTGCACAAAAGCCGCGAACAGGTGACAGCACTATTTCACAGCGCCCACGGCACTAAGCCACGCCATGCACCAGAGGACTTAGTGCGCGAGGCAAAGGCGGTGCTGCGCCGCAAATTTCTCGACGCGGACGTCGGCATCACCGGAGCCAACATGTTGGTCGCGGAAACCGGTTCGGCGGTAATTGTTACCAACGAGGGCAATGGCGACCTCACGCAAACCTTGCCGAGGGTCCACATCGTCTTGGCGAGCATCGAAAAAATTGTTCCGACGCTCAACGACTCTGCGACCATTTTGCGCGTCCTCACCCGCTCCGCTACCGGACAGGAAACCACAGTATACACAACCTTCGCCACCGGCCCCCGCAGGCCCGATGACTTGGATGGCCCAGAAGCTTTTCATGTCGTTCTTCTCGATAACGGCCGCAGCGCGCTGCTAGGCGGTGAATTTCACGATATTTTACGTTGTATTCGCTGCGGTGCCTGTCTTGGTCATTGCCCGATCTACGCGACGATCGGCGGACATGCTTATGGCTCAGTCTATTCCGGTCCGATGGGCGCCGTTCTAACGCCGGCTTTGTGGGGTGTCGAGAATGCGCGGGATTTGCCCCACGCTTCGACGTCTTGCGGCAGGTGCGAGAGCATTTGTCCGGTGCGCATTCCGCTGCCAGGGCTGATGCGTCACTGGCGCGAGCGGTCTTTCAGTCGACGCATCGATCCTCGACGCCAGCGGGCAGCGCTTCGCCTTTGGGCATGGTTCGCGGCGCGACCACGCATTTATCGGGTGGCAACCGGTCTGGCCGCGCGCACCCTCAAATTGCTCGCGGGGCGCCGAGGCAGTTTCACCCGGCTTCCTTTGGTTGGGGGGTGGACCGACGGGCGGGATATGCCGGCCCCAGAGGGAGGGACATTTCATCGTCAGTGGCACCGAAGGCTCGAACAGTGATCGCGCGAACGCAGCAAAGTCGTAGCCAGATACTCGCTGCCGTTCGGAACGCCCTCGATCAAGGATCGCCCAATAAAAGAGCCACGTCGCCAGGGAAATTAGTAGTTCCGGCATGTGCCGAGTTAGATGCATCCGGTCGGCAAGCGCTATTCATCGACATGGCCGTAGAGGCGGCCGCGACGATCCACCAAATTGCCTCCGCGGAAAAAATTCCCTGGGCTGTGGCCGACTACCTTGGCGAGCGGAAACTGACGGGCAAAGGTGTGATCGCACCGGATATGAGCGAGCTGCCCTATGGTCAGGCCGGGCTGGATATCCGTTGCGGCAACGGTAAAGACAGCGACACTTTTAGCCTCACCGGTGCCTTCGCTGGGATCGCGGAAACTGGAGCCCTTGCGCTGCTCTCGGGACCCGGCAGCCCAACCACCCTAAACTTTTTGCCAGAAGCCCATATCGTCGCCCTCAAGGCCGATGATATCGTGGGCACCTACGAAGATGTTTGGTCACGACTGAGCGCGCTGGAAATCGCAATGCCCCGTACAGTGAATTTCATCACCGGGCCCTCCCGTACCGCGGATATCGAGCAAACCATGCAGTTCGGCGCCCATGGCCCCCGCCATCTACACATCCTGTTGATTGATGAACACCGGTAAGCGGCCGTCAACGCCGGATACTGGGAAATCCGGCGAAGCTTGCGAAGATGATTTGGAGCTATGGCGTGGTGTGGTCCACGACGTCAGGCCTTTGCCCGGCCGGCGTACGCCGGCCCCCGCCAAGCTAAAACAGGTGGAGGGCACGGCTTCGAGCAACACCACCGGCCCTATTTCAACGCCAGCTGCGGCGCCCACGGTACCATCGCCGGCGGGTTCAGGCATACCCGGCCTGGACAAGCGAAGCGCTCAGCGCTTGCGGCGCGGCCAGATGGCCATTGAGGCGAGGCTCGATCTCCATGGAGTTACCCAGAAGGAAGCGCACGCAATGCTGTGCGGTTTTTTGGCGCGCGCCCAAGACACCGCAAAGCGGTGCGTATTGGTGATTACCGGAAAGGGATTGGGCCGCGCTGAAGGCGGCGTATTGCGCAAGATGGTCCCACGTTGGCTGGAACAACCACCGCTACGCGACCGTGTTCTAGCCGTCACGCCCGCCCAGGCGCAACATGGCGGCGATGGTGCCTGTTATATCCTGTTGCGCAAAAAACGGTAGGCGGTCGAGAATTTAGTACCTGTTTTTGCCAGCATGAATTAAATGGTATAAATTTCAAGTTATATAATCGAGACGGATAATTTCGAAAAATAAAATAGCAGCTTCTAAAATTGACGATTTCAACCGGATAGTTTGTTCTCGACAAAAACACGCCCAAGACGAGTTTGTTAAAATTTTATTTAATTCGATACAGAATCTAATTTGCCTCGATATATTGGCTCATAATTAAATAAATTTTTAAGCATTAGAATTAGGATCGCTTTCGAGTCGCGAAAATCAATTTGACACTTCTAAAAACCTCGCGATTTTGGGAGGAAAAATGATTCAATCGGGGGAGGAGTGATTTTGGGGGAAGCATCGTGTCGCAACCAGGTTTTTGGGATTTTGAAAATCGGCTTCGTCGGCTGAGCGATCTTGGTGATCATCTCGAAGCGTTTTCGCGGGTCATTGATTTCGAGGTTTTCCGCGGCGATTTAGAGGCGGCGTTGTCGCGTTCGGACGGTTCCAAGGGCG
>JAAXGF010000116.1 GCA_012267605.1 Alphaproteobacteria bacterium
CTCGAAGCCCGAAGTGCGCCCGGATAACCGAAATTCACCCCGTAACGATCCCAAATTCCAGAAAATCGCCAAGCCGACCGCAAGACCGGACGAACAACCGACGTCGCCAGGATCAAATTCATCAGAAATCAGAGTATTTAGAGGTCTCCATGTGGGTGAAACGTTCCGCCGCCTTACCGATGAGTTGCATTAGATAGGCTGCGGGGGAACCGTCCGGCGTACGCAGTGCAACTGTACGGGGCTCGCCATCGACTAGCTCGGGAGCGTAACGGCTAAATCTCCAGTGAGCGAGCCCCTCCTCGAAAGTGAGATTTAGCAACACGTTTCGCGATATGGTGTCATAGCCGCCTTTGAACGAATACAGACCTGCCGCTGCAGCGCACAACGCGACGACCACTAGAATTTTGACTTTCTCGAGTCTTCCCACCTAACGGGTCCAGGTCCGATATACGTTTACCAATGGCTCTACATACAGCCGATGATTTCGAATTGAGTCTCGCGAATTTGCGGAGGCTTGCCACCAAAGCAGCCGGAAACCCCGGACCCCAGTGGGTTAGTCAAAGAATGATGATGCCCAAATAGAGTGATTGGTACAATCCGTTCACACGGAAAAAATCTCGTCAAAATTTGGCGGAGTTCCCCACACGTCCAAATTCTTCGGAACACCCGGCACACCGACTGCAAAATCCCGACAACACGGTCGAGAACAATTATTTTGCGAGAATGTTCTTCAGTCGACCACCCAGATTTCGCGCAACTTCTTGCGGTTCCTCTAAGAATTGGACCCCAAACGTGTTTCCCTCGCGCCAACGAACGACGCCCTGGAACTGGCCAACGCCGTTTACCCGAATTTTGAATTCCGAAACGTCGGGCACTGCTTCTTTCGCCCGGATTCGCGCGCCGTTGGCGGATATATCGAGCACCATAACGTCTACCAGTGCGTCGTCCAGTATCAGAACGCCGGTCAACAATGTGCGCACTCTTTGGAACTGGCGATCCGCGATGGATGATTTCTTTTCCTCGGACGCGGCGGTGGCACGAGACACTGCCGAAGGATCGATCGTATTCAACGAATCCGTATCCATCTCACAAAAACCGAAATCTACCTCTGCCTGCACGTCGAAGGTGTAGCAATTCCGATTTAAAAAAAGATTTCAGAGTATGGTTAATATCATCGATTGCAATGTTTCTCAAGCAACATAAAATAATAAATAGCTCATATCCTAGTTATCATATATATAATGAAAAATTCTGGAATTCCAGCACATCGCCTGCACAATAGAGGTATGGATTCGGTAGTGGAGATGGCCGAGAACGACCAGAAAATCAACCCTTTGAAATCTCGATAATTTAGCCACCGAGAGGAGAATCTCTCGCCTTTTCGTATTCTTGCCGTCCCAACTAAGTTCTAGCTTCCGCCCATCAGGGGATAGGCCCGCAAACCAATTAATCGATCAACGCTGGTCCAGCTCGAGCCATCGTCGAAGATTCGACCAACGATTCATGACTCTGCTCCCTTTCACGGCCATCGCCAATGCCGAACGCTGCCCGACTATGACGACCAGATTTCTTCCACGGGTAACACCAGTGTACACGAGATTTCGTTGCAGCATGGGATAGTGTTCATTGCACAAAGCCATTACTACGGCGGCGTATTCTGAACCTTGGGACTTGTGAATACTGATCGCGTATGCGTGGACCAGTTGATCGAGTTCTTCGGGTCCGTAGATTTGTTCGCGAGCATCGAATTCGACCCGAACCGTGGTGCGTTGGGCATCGGCGTGCGAAATGAATCCGATATCCCCATTATAGACGTCCCAATCATAATTGTTTTTCGTTTGCATTACTTTGTCACCTATGCCGAAGCGGCAACCGAATCGTTCGACGCATGAGCAGGGATTTGGATTAAGTTCACGCTGAATCGCAAGATTCAGGTTTTTTACCCCCAGCGAACCACGCAACATGGGCGAAATCACTTGTACGTCTCGCATTGGATCAAGTCCGAATCGATCGGGAATCCGCTCCTTGACGATCTCTTTGATCTTTTCGATGCCGTCGTCCGAATCTCGAACCTCGACGAAATAAAAATCACCCGAATTAGCATCCAGTGTCGGCATTTTGCCTTGATTGATCCTATGGGCGTTGACAATGATTCGACTGACATCACGTTGCCGAAATACCTTGGTCAGTCGGGCAACCGCCGTGGTGCGGGCACTTATCAGGTCCGCCAACACCTGACCCGGGCCGACCGACGGCAATTGATCCACGTCGCCGACAAGGATTAGACTGACCTCGCACGGTAGCGCACGGAGAACCGCAGTCATCAGCTTCACATCGACCATGGAAGCCTCGTCGATAACCAATAGATCGCATTCCAACGGCATATTTTCGTCGCGGCGGAAGCGCCCCGTCTTCGGATCCATCGCCAATAACCGGTGAATAGTTCTCGCTACCATACCAGTAGTTTCGGCTAATCGCTTCGCCGCACGGCCGGTCGGTGCCGCAAGCTCAATGGCAACGCCACGCGCTTTCAGCACAGTCAATACAGCATTTACAAGGGTGGTTTTTCCGACACCCGGTCCACCGGTGATTACGAGGACCTTCGACTCTAGCGCGAGCTTGACCGCAGCACTTTGTTCGTCAGCGAGTTCCAGATTCAATTTCTTTTGCAACCAGTTGAATGCTATGGCCGAATCAAGAGGTGACCATGACGGCGTCCCCTTTGCCAAGGCCTTGATCCGATCGGCAATTTCCTTCTCAGCCAAGTAAAGCTCGGCGAGATAGGCGCAGCGGTGACCTTCAAATTCATCAACAACAATACGTTTCTCGCCTATCTCTTCCGCAATGGCCTGATCGGCGAGGGATTCCGACACTTCAAGTAATTTCACGACATCCGACCGTAAGACATCAATCGGCACACCGCAGTGGCCTTTATCGGCGGCCTGTCCCAATACGTGTTGCGACGCCGCGCGCACTCGCGTCAGCGCGGTTCTCGAAATACCCATTTGGATCGCCATGGCATCCGCGGTCGCAAAACCGATTCCTCCGACATCACCGACAAGCCGGTAAGGATCGGCGCGGATAAGCTGGACTGTTTCTTGCCCGTAGGTCTTGTAGATTTGCCTGGCTCGCGCCGGCCCGACGCCACACTGATGAAGAAATACCATGGTATCGCGCATGGCGGTCTTGTCCGACCAAGCGTCGACGATTCGCGCCTGCAAGGAGGGTCCGATCCCCGGAACTCTTCGCAATCGCGCCGGCTCATTTTCGATAATTTTGAATACATCCTGGCCAAAGGCGTCGACCAAACTCTTTGCGTGCTTAGGGCCTATGCCCTTAACAACGCCCGAAGCTAGGTATTTCTCGACACCCCTTCGCGACGTAGGCGGAACGACACCGAGGGACTCAGCTTGAAACTGTGATCCGAAGCGGGGATTGTCCACCCAGACACCAGTTGCCCTAACATCGTCACCAGCGCAAATTCCACTGGAATGGCCAACGACAGATATGGCGTCGCGCCGACCGGAAACGACAACTCGCATTACGGTGAAGCCATTCTCTTCGGCGTGATATACGATCCGCTCCACACGGCCGCAAAGGATTTCTCGATTGTCGAGGCCGCTGACCACATGGCTAGATTGATCAGGCATGTCCTTAAGCTCCGACCGTACCGGATCGATTCCACAACCGTTTACAGCAGATGCTAATACTTCACTTCCATCAAATAGAGACCCTCGGCAGGAGCGGTGGGTCCAGCTGCTGCGCGATCCCTGGCGGCCAACGCCTTGGCGACGTCATTCGGCGCCCACTTGCCTTCACCGACCAACTTAAGTGTTCCGACCATGTTTCGCATCTGGTGATGGAGAAATGAACGCGCCTGGGCGGTAAAATGTAGCTCATCTCCGAGGCGCACAATATCGAACCTGTCGAGAGTCTTCACAGGCGAAGCCGCTTGACAGGCAAGGGCGCGAAAACTGGTAAAATCGTGGTGTCCAACCAGTCGCTGCGCACCCTCTCGCATACGTTCTTTATCCAACGGACGAGACACTAACCAGGCGCGCCCCTTTTCCAACGCCAGGGGGGCGCGGCGGTTGACGACGCGGTACCGATAGACGCGCGCAATTGCGCACAATCGAGCGTCGAACTCGGGATCTGCCGGCACCACTGATAGCACCGATACCAGTGACGGCATGAGGTGAGAATTCATGGCATCGCGAACTACATCGCACGCCCAATTTTTCATCAGGTCCATATGCGCGGTTTGACCATACGCGTGGACGCCAGCATCTGTCCGGCCGGCAGCGTGAACGGTGACCCGTTCGTTGCTGAATCTCTGAGCGGCTACCTCCAACGCCTCCTGAATTGAAGGACCGTTTGCTTGGCGTTGCCAACCCACAAATTCGCGTCCGTCGTATTCGATGGTCAGCCTGTATCTGGGCATGAAAAGACAGTGCCTACGGCTATGCGCGCTCCACGCAGGAAAGATGCTCCATCAACCGGGGCTCGCCCAGCACGTTGAACTCGCACCAGCCGCAGAGCACCCTTTGCGCAGGCTACCGTAAAATCCCCCGCTAATAGAGTCCCAGGTGGGCCAAGGTCCCCTTTGCAACTGTCGACGGGCTCGGCGTCAAGAACCTTAATCCGATCCT
Source organism: Alphaproteobacteria bacterium (assembly GCA_012267605.1). Taxonomy (GTDB): domain Bacteria; phylum Pseudomonadota; class Alphaproteobacteria; order JAAXGF01; family JAAXGF01; genus JAAXGF01. Next base: position 4,650 of record JAAXGF010000116.1, read on the forward strand.
CACCCCATACGAGATAGGCACCGGGCCATGAAGTAAGTCCGCGGCTAAGGCAATCAAGTTCGTGCGCCGAACGACCCCAGTCGAGACGACCCTCGTCTTTTCGAACCTTCTTCGCGTAGCAGGCACCCTCACATGGCTGGGATTCCGGTTTCAATTGATCCGCCGCAAGTTTGTCCAAAGTTTCGACCATCAATTCGGCGCCGCTTTGCGCCAATAGCCGGGTCAACGATTCGGCGGTCGCACGGTCTGGCACAGGGATCGATCGGCGCGCAAGAATGGGACCAGTATCAATGCCCGCGTCCATCAGAATTATGGTGACGCCACTCTCGGTATCTCCGGCGATAATTGTTCTCTGTATCGGCGCCGCGCCGCGCCATCGTGGAAGCAAAGAACCATGGAGATTGATGCAACCCAGACGAGGTACGGCCAGCACGGCATCGGGCAAGATTAAGCCATAGGCAGCGACAATTATCGCATCCGCGCTAAGTGCCTGCAGAGCTCGCTGTTCATCGGGCGCTGACAATCGCTCGGGCGTGGCAACTTCGAGGCCGAGTGCCGCCGCCGCCTGGTGTATCGGCGCGCGGCGCGGCTGATGGCCTCGGCCCGCGGGCCGAGGCGGTTGGGTGTAGACAGCCAATACCCGGTGCCGGGTCTGGGCCAACCGTTCCAGTGTGGGCACGGCGAACTCAGCGGTGCCCATGAAGACCAGGCGCAACGATGTCACGCCATGGCGCTTTCCAGCTCTTTTGCCTTCCGCGCCTTCACCAACCGACGAAGAATCATGTTGCGGCGAATCGCCGAGATATGGTCGACAAACAAGATTCCCTCAAGATGATCGATTTCGTGCTGAATACACGTCGCTAACATACCCTCGGCACGCAAATGGCGTTTGACGTTGTGTTCGTCAAGATAACGCACGGTAACGGCCCGAGGTCGAACCACGACGGCGAATTGGTCTGGCAGCGACAAACAACCTTCTTCCTGACACATATCGTCATCGGAAACCTCGACCAACTCGGGGTTGGCCAGCTTAATCGGGGCGGGAGGCTCTTCCGCACCGGCGACATCAACAACGATGATGCGCTTGGGGATTCCCACCTGAATAGCGGCGAGACCTATGCCGGGCGCCGCGTACATGGTCTCGAGCATGTCGCTCATCAGACGACTCACCTCGTCGTCAACCCGTTCCACTGGAATTGATTTCCGCTTCAGCCGAGGATCTGGCGCGATGATGATCGGAAGGCAGGTCATGATGATCAGTTTATGGCATTTGGCAAAGGCCGATCCATAGTCGGATTACACTCCGGCATTTTTCACGCGTGCAGAACACCTGGCTTGACCCGAATGGCCGAACACAAGGAGATAGGTGAGTATCACGTCCCAATGATTCAAGGAGACTGAAACATCGTGCCAAGCCCCGATAGTGTTCTCACGACGGCCGGCGCGCCTTCAGTGCTGCCGAAAGCGTTCCATCGTCAAGATATTCCAGTTCGCCGCCGATGGGCACACCGTGCGCAAGTCGGGTGACCGTGACCTTGAGACCGGCCAGACGGTCGGCGATGTAATGGGCCGTCATCGATCCGTCCACCGTCGCGCTGGTCGCAAGAATAACTTCCCGGGATTCCGGTGCCGTAGCGCGCGCGACGAGTTTGTCGATTTTGAGTTGGTCGGGACCGACTCCATCAAGTGCCGATAGGGTACCGCCGAGAACGTGGTAGCGCCCAGAGAAAACACCGGCCCGTTCGAGCGCCCAAAGGTCGGCAATTTGTTCGACAACACAAATCTTACTTCGGTCGCGTTTTTCATCGCGGCAAATGCCGCATGGATCGCTTGTATCCAGATTGCCACATTCGGCGCATGCACTCACTTTCTCCGCTGCCAAGGCAAGCGCTGTGGACAATTGCGCCAATACGGTTTCTCGCCGGTGAAGCAAATACAGCGCGGCGCGACGAGCTGAGCGCGGACCAAGACCCGGCAGCTTCGAAAGCAATTGAATAACCGCGCCTATTTCATTTCCCGCCATCGCCCTACTCCAATCATCGCCCAAAAATCGCGAGAGGGCTCAAACGGCAATTATCATCAATTCGTCCAACTAAAATGGCAGTTGCATCCCGGGCGGGAGATTAAGGCCGCCGGTCAGTTTTGACATTTCTTCAGAAACCCGTGCCTCGACCTTGCTCTTCGCGTCCGCGACGGCAGCGACGACGAGATCTTCCAACACCTCGATATCGTCCGGATCAGCGAGACTTGGATCAATCTTCAGCGCTCGAAGTTCGCCCTTGCCACTAAGGGTAGCTGAAACCATGCCACCGCCGGAGGTACCGACAATTTCCAGGCTTTCGAGCCTTGTTTGCATTTCCGCCATCTTGCTTTGCATTTCTTGGGCTTGCTTCATCATTTTGGCGATATTTGTCATGTCAAACTGCCTCCATTTTCGCCGCAACTTTCGGTTCGCGGCCGTACGGCAGCAACCTTGGCACCTGGAAAAGCCGCCAACACCGCAGCCACGCGAGGATGCCGCGCGGCCCGCTGAACGGCATCGTCTTGGACACCTTCGTCCACGTTTACACCGACAGGACGTTCCGCCGAAGAGATACTGCCTTGATCCATCGTCGAGGCCCCAACCTCACCGCTGTCGGCAGGCAAATCCCCGCTTCGACCCACCGTCGGCGCCGACGCCGCATTGGCCGGGCGGGTCTCACCCCGCACCTCACGCAACAGTTCAGCTGGAGTCGGCAAGTCCGAGGCAAAAGCCAGTCGAATTAGTACCATTTCGACGGCACCCAAGGGGTCCGGCGCCAGACGCGCCTCGTCCAAGCCTTTCAGCAACATTTGCCAAGTGCGCGTGAGAACCGGCATACGCAATTTTTCGGCGAATTCACGGCCACGAATTCGTTCGCTTTCCGGCACGGTTATTTCATTTGCGGCTTCGGGGACGACTTTGACTCGAGTCAACCAGTGAGTGAGATCGAGAAGATCTTGAAGAACGATCAACGGATCGGCGCCGGCAGCATATTGCCGCCGTAACAGTTCGAGCCCTTCCTTGACGCGTCCAGCGGAGATGGTCTCGAACAAATCAAAAACCTCCACTCGATCGGCGAGACCTAACATTTCTCGGACACGGGTTGCACGGATTGTTCCTTCGGCATGAACGATCGCTTGATCGAGGAATGACAGAGCGTCACGCACTGATCCGTCGGCGGCGCGAGCCATGAGCGCCAGCGCCTCTGGCTCCGCCGCAACGTCTTCGCGCACGCAAACCGACTGCAAATGGGTGGTCAAAACCTCAGAATCGACTCGGCGCAGATCAAATCTCTGACACCGCGACATTACCGTAACCGGCACTTTACGAATTTCCGTTGTCGCCAATATGAATTTCACGTGCGGTGGCGGCTCTTCAAGGGTCTTGAGCAACGCGTTAAAGGCCTTGATCGACAACATGTGAATCTCGTCGATGATATAGACCTTAAAACGCGCCGAAGACGGACGGTAGCGTACGCCATCGATCAATTCACGAATATCGTCAATCCCGGTGCGGCTGGCGGCATCCATTTCAAGGACGTCCGAATGTCGATCCTCCATGATCGCGACACACTCGGGGCACGAACCGCAAGGCGTTAGCGTTGGGCTACTCTCAGCGACGCAATTCAAAACACGGGCAAGTATCCGGGCCGTAGTTGTCTTGCCCACACCCCGCACGCCAGTAAAAAGAAAGGCATGGGCCAACCTTTCGTTCTCAACCGCATTGGACAATGTACGGACAAGTGCATCCTGACCGATTAACTCGGCGAATGTGGCGGGACGATACTTTCGAGCGAGAACCCGATAGGCAGGTCCGTTAGTGGTCCGATCTTGACCATTCGTCCCCATTGTCGTCTTAGCTCCAAACCACGAATGACGTGAAGAGTTGGCAGGGCGGAAGGCTGGACAACGACCCGGGCCAACACTCGTTACGGCTGCTTCCTTCCGGATCTGACCGGGTTGGCGAAGGGCCCGTCCGCGCCAACCTCCCAGTGCACTATATCAGCGTTTTCAACTGCCGACGCAAGCCTAACCGACGCCAGCCCACCGGACTCTCCATCCGGTCAAAACCGATAGCCATAGATTACACCGACAGTATCGAGCCCTTCGTTTTCGCTGCATAAGCTACCCCGACTTCCGCAACTCGGCACGCGTTTCGGCTAATGTGACGATTTTCCGGCCCGGAAAGTGGCGGATTTCCGGGCTTTGCTTCTCCAGAACGGCGTGTAGTGCCGACCTACCCCCTTGATCTGGCTGGCAAAGCACCGGACGCTTTGCCCATGTTCGTGCGCTGCAAGAGACGCTTCAAAGACGGCAAGGAGCACCGCTACTGGAGCGTGGTGGAGAACGTCCGGGTCCGCGGCCGCCGGGTCGTTCAGCGCCACATTCTCTATCTCGGCGAGATCAACGACAGCCAGCGCGCTGCCTGG
>JAAXGF010000072.1 GCA_012267605.1 Alphaproteobacteria bacterium
CTCGAAGCCCGAAGTGCGCCCGGATAACCGAAATTCACCCCGTAACGATCCCAAATTCCAGAAAATCGCCAAGCCGACCGCAAGACCGGACGAACAACCGACGTCGCCAGGATCAAATTCATCAGAAATCAGAGTATTTAGAGGTCTCCAGTTGATTTACGGCTTCCACCGCATGTTCGTGGATTGGCCAACCTGCACTGTGGTCAAGTGATCTTACCGAAGGTTAGATAGAGAATTAAGTATTTGATTCTAAAGCATGTTTTTAGATTAACTGAGCACAATACAGATTGTCAGGTGTGCGAGCAGGTCGTCGTTGGCCTCATTCGTACGAATCGCTGGTCCGCAATCAAAAAGTCCCGAGTAACGAATGACGATTTGTTATGACGTCATTTATGGCAACCTTTCAGCGGGCCCGCGAACCCTTCGCCGAGCAGTTTCGGTACGCTGAATCCCTCGGTAAGGCCTATGAACCGAATGCGTCTGAACTTGCCGGGACGAGATTGGGTTTCGCGTAGTCACGTTGAATTTTTCTGTGGAAGGAACATCATTCGTATTATCGCCAATAAGCCTAACGCAATGAAAAATAAGGATCAATTTATATTTTTCGTTGGGGCGCCCGTCGCGGAATCGCTACGAATAACCATTTGTGAGAAACACAACATGGTAGTGAATGATCGATGCGCCTCGGCTTCTACCGGCGGGTCAGTTGGCGCTTTTATAGAGTTCGAAGAGGTGAAATCAGACAAGTTTTGGAAAAAAACAATAATTTCTTACTTCCGTTGCCGCGCCATTGCGAGTAGGCTTCGCCTTAGCGACGGTTCCGCGTGTCGACTTCTGTCGGCGGTAACAGGTCAATTATAGGGCGCCGCAGGGGTCATGCGCGAATGAGGAGCTTTTAGAAGTTCGTGTGGACGAGGGAGGAAATTCTATGGAGGAAACCGGATTATGAGCCGTTTCGCCGTAGTCCAAGGACCCTTCGGACGAGATCGGGATGCCATTGAAACCGGGATGTTTTGTACCGGTAAAAAGTTGGTCTTCCGCCTGGCCCAGTTTGGCCGCGTCCGCACGGCAAGACGGCGTCCCGAACAATTCTAATCCTTGCCAGGGGAGAAGCTACATGAGAATGACGAAGACCCAGACAGTAATTTTTTCATTTATCGCCCTGTTCGCGGCGATACTTCCATCAATCGCTATGGCGGATGGGCATGAATCTCCGCTCGACACGGGTGATACCGCGTGGATGCTGACATCTTCTGTGCTCGTGTTGATGATGACCATCCCCGGTCTTTCACTGTTTTATGCGGGTATGGTTCGCAGCAAGAACGTGTTGTCCGTGTTCATGCAGTGTTTTACGATCACCTGCTTGATGACCGTCGTTTGGTACGTATGGGGATATAGCTTGGCGTTCAGCGACGGGGGGCCGATGAATGCCTTCGTCGGCGGACTGTCTAATTTGTTCCACGCAAACGTCGGATGGGATTCGCTATCCGGAACAATTCCCGAGACAGTGTTCTCGATGTTCCAGCTTACATTCGCAGTCATTACGCCGGCACTGGTTTGCGGCGCATTCGCGGAACGCATGAAGTTTTCCGCGCTGTGCTGGTTTGCCGTGCTTTGGGTCACCATTGTGTACTGTCCCATCACCCACTGGGTATGGGGTGGCGGCTGGCTCACAGAAATGGGTTTGCTGGACTTTGCTGGTGGCACCGTCGTGCACCTGAACTGCGGTATCGCGGCACTGGTCGCGGCCCTCGTTCTCGGTCGTCGGAAGGGATTCCCCGATACGCCCATGCCGCCGCATAACCTCGGATTCAGCGTCGTCGGCGCGTCCCTGCTGTGGGTCGGCTGGTTCGGCTTCAATGCCGGTAGCGCACTTGCATCGGGCACTGGCGCAGGCATGGCGATGTTGGTCACGCATATCGGCGCGGCTTGCGGTTCCTTGGCGTGGATGTTCACCGAGTGGATGAAGCGCGGGAAGCCTTCCGTACTCGGAATCATCACCGGCATGGTCGCTGGTCTCGGGACCATTACGCCCGCATCCGGGTTCGTTGGACCCGCCGGCGCCCTGATCATCGGTACCGTTGCCGGGGTTGTTTGCTTCTTCGCAACGAATACGATGAAGCAAGTCCTGCATATCGACGATTCGCTCGACGTTATGCCCGTCCACGGCGTGGGCGGTATTACCGGCACCCTGTTGGTCGGTGTGTTCGTCGGGACCTTGGGCGGCGCAGGCTTGGCCGAGGGAATGACCATGGGAGCTCAAATCGGTGTCCAATTCGTTGGCATCATCGCCGTAGCGATCTACTGCGGTGTCCTGAGCTTCATCATCTACAAGGTGATCGATCTCTTTATCGGTCTGCGCGTAACTTCAGACGAAGAAACCGAAGGACTGGACATTGTCCTGCACGACGAGCGTGGATACGATATCTAAGAATCGTTCAATCTCTAATTCTCTTGGGCGCCCTAACGGGCGCCCTTTTTTTCGGCGAAATTGAAGATTTGTGCGATCGGCAGAATGAGAATGGCGGCCGGAGATATGGCGCGATGGCTTTAGCGACCAGTCCCAACGCGAAGTGCCCTATTGGGCGCGTTCTGCTTCTCCGCGCGTGGCACGAATTTCCCGCCAAAGTTGGCTCAGACCAGCGCCCAACACGTTGCAAACCACGGCTGCGTTCCAGGTAATGGTCAAAAGCGGTGGCAGGTCGCGGAGCAAACCGAACCAAATCATCACTGCGACGATCCCGAATGAAAGAACGGTATCGACGGCGAGAAGCAAGTTTTCCCATCTGTGATCGGCGATGGAGCGGTCAATCGTGCGACCGACGTTGGACAGCACACAGTAGGAAACGCTGGTGGGTACGCTCAGCGACAAAAAATTCAGTACGGCGTCCATCGCGCCCCAGGCAAATATGAAGGTGCCTAACGGCCCGTTCAGTTGTTCTATCACCGTCCACCCAGCAACCACCTTAAAGACGGCGAAAGGGATACCAACGAGCATGACGCTCGGGAGACGTTCTAAAAATCGTGTTTCCATATCTTCCATCCAGCGCAACACATTTTGCATGCTTAGCTCACAGCCATCGAGCAGTCAAAATCGTGCCGATACGCCTCGCCAAGAAATCGGTAAATGAAGTATTCTGGGAATGGATCGAGTTGACGCCCCGATAGCAAAGCTCGATCGGTTCAGCTGGTAGGCTCGAAATTACATCGCTGGGTTGGGCGTTTCCGATTACAGGGGGTATCGCGCCGTTGAATTCCGAGAATCGCGTTGAGCTCTTCCCATTGCGAATTGAAGATGGGCATAACAGATTTACACGTGAACTATCCTCATGAAACCTCAGCTGCGCCTCGTCTCGCTTGGCCATCCGCGTTCGCCTTGGCACGAGGGCCCGCACCGTGGGCCTTAACGCACCGAGCGCTGCGCTCCTTGCTGAGGCCCGGCGCGCCGGTGTTTCGTTTACAGAGACCATCACAATCGGACGCATGGGACTCGCCGTACCTGAGGCCGAGCTTACCGCCATTGCGCAAGGCTTGGTTCTACCGCTGGATTCGGGCCGAGAGCTCGTGCGGGATCGCTACGCCGACAGGTTCTTTTCGTGCCTACTGGGCGCTGCGCGGGTACGTGCAATCGATTATTCCAAGTATCAACAAGCGGACGTTATCCACGACCTGAACCAGCCGGTTCCCAAGGAGCTTCATGAAAGCTGCGACGTCTGTTTCGATGGCGGCACCATGGAGCACGTTTTCGATGTCAGGCAAGTGCTCGCCAATTATATGAACCTGGTGAAAACTGGTGGTCATGTGTTCATTAACGTTCCCGCGAACAATCTTTTTGGACACGGGTTCTACCAATTCAGCAGCGAATTCTTTTATCGCGTCTTCGCGCCCGCGAATGGCTTCGTCGTGCGCGATATGCTGGTAATCGAATCGCCATTCATAAGTGTCGAAGTTAGCCGCGATTGGCGCTGCTACCGCACGGTCGATCCTGCCGACGTCGGCAAACGCGTCCGGCTGGTATCCGATAAACCGCTCATGATCTTTGTCCACGCCGAAAAAGTAGAGCGCCTAAAACCTTTTGCCCAACCGCCGCTGCAAAGTGACTATCAGACGCGTTGGTCGCGCGAGGAGCCGAGCCAAAATGAACCGGCACGTAATGCCGAATTTCGCAACCATGTTTCACGACAGTTCGCCTATCTGACATGGTGGCAGGAAATTCGGCGCCGACTTAAGCAGCGTCGTAAGCACAGCCTGTCCAACCGAAAATTCTGGGAATTATATACAATAGTGCCACACAAGCATCAATACCCAATTGACTTTGGTGGCCCGTTGGCGGCACAATCCCACGGTTCAGGCAATCATGCCCTAAATTACCGAGGAGCAGAGCAACATGGAACGAGAACAAATGCAGGCGCAGCCCGCAAGTAGGCACCAGCCTACGAAGGCGGAGATGGAAGAACCCATCGCAATCAATGGCACGCCCGAGGATATCGCCAAGGCGATGCTCGAAGGCGGGGCTGAGCGTATTGAGACGACGCAAGCAGCCTAAACACCCAACGTAATTCACCAAAGCACTATCGCGCAAAGGCCCTAAGCCGGGCCTCCTGCGAATAGAAGAGTCCGGTACAGCGGGGGATTGGCCGTCCACCGTGGGCGAATAAGCAGGTTTCGCAAACTCTGCGCGATAGTGCGTGGCCCGGCACCAAGGCCGGGAAAGCACAAGGAGCAGAGGAATGAGAATATTAGTGTCTCTCTTGGCGTTAGCCACGTTCTTGGTCAGTTGCACGCCGTGGGTACCGATGAACAAGCCCTATTCCCGAGAGTTCGACTTTGGCAAGGACTTGGCTTGGCGCGGGCTCATGGATTACTTCACAAAGCATGACATCCAGATCAAGACTATCGAAAAGGACAGCGGGGTTGTCTATGCGGAAAAGCAATTTGCTGCGAGCGACATACTCACACTTCATGCTGATTGTGGGCTAGGACTAGGGGTTAATCCGAACGATATTGGTTCTGTCAGTTTCAATGCGTTTGTTATCGAGGATGAACCGAACGAATCTAAGGTAACGATCAATGCTAGTTTTACGCAACCAGTGCTGGTTTACACCGGTTTCGCAAACGTGCCTCAAAATCGACAATGTAATTCTAATGGGAAGCTTGAGGAAGGAATCCTCAACTACATCGAGAACTTTAACTACTGAGAACTACCAACCTTTTGGATTGACGCAACCACGGCTTTTGGAACCACGGCGACAACCTCCCCTGATTTTTTGAATGTGTAAGTGTCGCATGAGGGATCAAATCCGTTAACGCTGTCCGCTTCAACGTAAGGATCGCCATCGCAGCCGGATTTGTATTTGATGTGGTATGTGTTCATCTCTGTTACCTTTGCCTATGCGGTCAAATCCAAGTAGGTAAGGCGCTTTCCATTCATGCCAGTAGCAATCAGCGTCATCTGGTCAAACGTGTCGTGCGGGCGCATGTTGTGCCGTCCGGCGAACTCGTTGACGTACCTCTGCATGTGCTTTTCGCTCATCTTGTGGAAGGTGCCCTTGTGCGCCCGCTTGAGCATCGACCAGAAGGACTCGATGCCGTTGGTGTGCGCCTGCCCCTTGACGTATTCGCCAGCGCTATGCTTCACGGCTTCGCGGTTCGGCAGACCTTCGTAAGCCTTGGCTTCGTCGGTGTAGACGGTGGCACCGTCTTCGGCGTGGGCCTTGACAAAGCCATGTAGAGTTTCTTTGTCGGCGCCATCGACCACGGAGGCGCTAACTGCGTTGGTTGCCCTATCCTTCGCTCCCATGATGGTGGTTTTGCCCTGGGTCCAGTTCTCACGGAGCCGCTTCTTGCCGTGTTTGTTCTTCTCTTTGCCGCCCATATACGTCTCGTCGAATTCGACCGGACCGCCGAAGGGTGACTTACGGTTCTTCCATGTCTCTCGGATGCGATGGGCCATAAACCATGCGCTCTTTTGCGTAATGCCCAAGTCGCGGTGTAGTTTCATGCTGGACACGCCCTTGAGGTTGGTGGCGAACAAGAAGTAAGCGATTGCCCATTTGTCGTAAGGGATATTCGAGCACTCAAGCGCCGACTTAGTTCTCACAGAGAAGCGTTTGCCGCACTCCTTGCTCCGGCACCTGTAGGGCATGGACTTGTGGTTGGCCCCGCACAGAATGTCCGTATGCCCGCAATATGGGCAATGCGGCCCGTTGGGCCAACGCAGATCGGTGAACCATTTCTCCGCCGTAGCCGCGTCTGGGAACATCCGAACGATCTCCATCAACGTCATGCCTTCGCGGAAGTGTTTTCCTGGTGCCTTGTGTGCCATAACAACTCTCCGTTTGCATGGCACCATTGTATGAAACCACGGGGTTATTGTCAAGGCACGATTGTATATAATTCCCAAAATTCTTTACACCCACACGTCCGTAGTAGGGCGGCAATCTAGGGAATAAATTGGGAATTATATAGTTGACTG
>JAAXGF010000043.1 GCA_012267605.1 Alphaproteobacteria bacterium
GCAAAGCGTCCGGTGCTTTGCCAGCCAGATCAAGGGGGTAGGTCGGCACTACACGCCGTTCTGGAGAAGCAAAGCCCGGAAATCCGCCACTTTCCGGGCCGGAAAATCGTCACATTAGCCGAAACGCGTGCCGAGTTGCGGAAGTCGGGCTAACTTGTGATTCACTCGGATGTATCTATCGGCGTGGCTCGCGTACGGTGGCCTTGGTGGAAGATCCGCGCGCTCTGGCGGAAGATTGCTTTTCCGCCGGCGTCGTCGTCAGCTTGGTACCAATTCGCCGCACTTGCCCGTCCGCCGAGGTTACCGTCGATCGATTCGACCTGTGGCGGCACGGGGGTCATGCGATTTGGAGCACTGGTGAGGCCACTGCCATCGATACGGTAGCTGAGGGAGTCGGCCGTCGACCGTGGAGCGTATTCGGCGATAGACGTTGGTCGGTGGCTCACCGCTAGGACGATGGAAGGGTCAAAAAGGGTTTAGGGCTTCGCCCGTTTCCATGGATCGATCGGTTCATAGTCGACCGTCATAATGCCGATTCCCAACTCCGAAAATAGCATGCGATACGCCAGAATTCGCGTGTTACCAGGTCTCCATTCGCGGGAGATAACGTCCGACCCATCGGAATCGTCTTTCGACTCTTCAACGGGGTTTCCATAGTCCTGTGAAAAGACCCCGCTCACATCCGTGAAACATCGGGATACCAGGCCCCTAATCCGGTTGGCGGCTTGCAATTCGAGACGAATTTTTTCCAGCTGACGCGAAATCTTGTTGAAAAAGAGTTCTGCTCTGAACTCGCAGTCCTTCATCATGTAAGACGGTACCGTCAGGCCCTCGTACCCGGTTATTGTTTCGTGTTTTGCAGCAGGCGGGACCACGCCGCTTACGACTTCACCAACTTCCCGTTCAGTCATGCCCCACCAAGCCTTATCCCATCCAGAGGGTTCAAGGGCGACCACGCTACCGGTTATGGCGCCAAAACCAGCTAGCACTGCAATAACAGACCTAATCCTCATTCGACATTCCCATCGTCTCGCGGCATGTTGGCCACAGATCTTTCGAATTGAACCTTGATCGTCGGCGGGGGCTATGCTCCATGCATGTCGGTAAACTGTCGACGAGGTATCGTTGTCCGCCATCACCCAAGAGGCTCACCATGCGATTTACCTGCGCGAGAGGATAGTTCCGTCGGTCTTCGCGTTTTTTAGTTTGGTTCCGGTTAGGATAGCACCCCTCAAATCCGCGTTTGTAAGATCCGCGCCTTCTAGGTTTGCGTTCGCCAAATCCGCGCTCCTCAAGCTTGCACCGGCGAGACTGGCTCCCGAAAGATTTGCGCCAACCAACGCGGTGTTACGCATGAAGGCGCCGGTCAAATTCGCGCCTTCGAGATTTGTCCCGTTCATGGCTGCAAACTGCATGTTTACAGCAGGCATATTGGCACCTGATAGATTTGCGGCGTCGGCGCGGACGTAAGTCAATATGGTGCCGCGCAGGTCCGCGTTCTCCAGGTTAACACCCAGCAGCCCGGTATCGGTAAGATCGGCACCCAAGAGGATCGCCGTGCGAAGGTCACAAAAGTTAAGCATTGCTGACGACAAATTGGCGCGGGTCAGATTCGTGTAGTGAAACTTGCTGCAACGGAGATCCGCGCTCTGAAGGTCGGCGTCCGATAGATCGGTGCGTGTGAGGTCCGCGTTTGCGATAATCGCCCGACGCATGATAATTTTGGGTAGTTTTGCGTCGGTAAGATCTGCGTAGGATACGATCGAATTGATCATGAACACGGGAGGATACTCCCGGCTGCTTGTTACCGCCTTCAGACTCGCCCGTGTCAATACACTGCCAGCGATCAGGGTGCCATTCAAAATGGCCCTGTCCAGCGTCGCCTCCTGGAGGGAGCTGTCAATTATGTCTGCGAAGGAAAGATCTGCGCCGATCATCTTTGCTCGGACCAAATGGGCCATTGCCAACGTCGTTCGCTTGCCGCCCGATCCCATACTGAGCTTGGCGTAGTCAAATATTGAATCGTGACAATGACAGTGAAACATGTACGCGCCGCGTAAATCCGACTCTCTGAGGTTTACTCCCCTTAGCTTTGACCAGTATACATTCGCGTCTCTGAGATTTACACCAGATAAATCGAAGCCGTTTAAAGTAACCTTCTTTAAATTTACCATTGTTTTTGGCGATATTGTCCTTAATTTATGAAAAATGTTCTTTCCATTATCAGTGCTCAATAGATTTTTTACGGCTTTACTGTCACTGAGTATTGGTGAAATATGGCGTTCTCTCAGCTCCGGCCTTGTTTCATTTATGGCGGCAAGGGCGTCAGCGACCGTCTCTTCAATTTCGCCGGCATGAGCTGTCGAAAGGATCTGGAATTGGAAAGTTTTTGGGGCGGGTTCATTGGCAAGATGAGCCACGAATATACCGAGTGAAAGGACAAACGCCCCCCAAAGGCCGTTCGGGTATAAAAGGATAAGAATTTGTGCGACCTGGCTGCGGAACCGCGAAAATTTTGTGAGGTGACCGCCGAATTTAAGGCGCTCGGTCAGCGTCCTTTGATATCGCCCGAAAAAACTAAAACGAACCGGCATCGTTTGGACTTCTCCTCGTCGATCCCGCCCCGTGCCAGGAATTCGAACGTTGGCCAACGGTGATCCATTTCGTTAAGGGTTGAGGGCTGCCGCACAATTGAAGGCACCATGGGTCCTATTTCAATTAACCGCATGAATCCACGGGTAAACGGGGACCTTAGGAACCAAATAGCTGACTCCTAAGGTTGGCGATGGGAATGCCACTTCGTCCATTGGCCACAAATTACTATCGCCCCCTTCGCCCGGTGGCGTGCCCGGCATGGTATATCCCGCCAATATACCAAGCAACTATCGGAGCATAGCACCTATCGCTGTGATTGGGGAAGGGGAGTGCAAAGGTGTTTCCGCTTTCTGGTATTCACTTCGAAGATCCTGATGGTCATTTGAGGCGCGTCGCAAGAGTGGGCATTTCTTCTCAATCGCGGCAAGAGACCGTCACTTTTGACATACCTACCGTTCTCAATAGGTGTTGTTTATTAATGTTTTAAATCACGATCTTGATTGTGTAGTTTAATTTTGTTTGGTGCTTTTGTTGAATTGCGGCTTACGCATCCAGATCGAATAACAAGTAGAGGGAAGGGCCCCGGTCGTCGGAATGACGAGGATACGGCGTTGTCCGCCGAGACCCGATTTCCAGGCACGGACGGCAAGCGGTCAGCGTTGTTTCGGGATTGTCAGAAATTTCTGCTAGTGCCATAGTGCCGCAGTTCAGATGGGAGACTACATGTGTACGAAGATTTTCAAGTAAAACTGATCGAACAGGTCGATCGTGTGATTGTTTATATGACATCCGAAAATCCGATCGTTACTTTGTTTGTGGTTCTTGGTTATGCGATGCTGGTCATATCTGCAGTGTTTTATTTAAAGGAACATTTTCGATTTAAGACGGTCGTTGCTGCCCAGCTGCAGATATTTCGTGCCATCGTAAGTGCCGGCCGGCGTCCGAAATGACACTCCGGCAACATCGGTGACATGGTTCTCCAACTTATTCTTCTTTGGGTTGCGGTATTTTTGGTCTGGCGCGCCGCCCGGAGCGATGTTGAACGTCGGCTGAATTTGGAAGCGGCGTGGACCCACCGGTCCAACTTGGCACTGGTCACTCACAAGATAATGTGCGATAGCGAGGCGCCGAAGGTACTGCACGAGTTCATCGACGGTTTGTCGAGCTGGTGCTTCGACGCTCACTTCATCAAATTCATCAGGGATCATGGGTTGGCAGAGTTGGAGAAATCGGCCAACGTCGCAAAAAAGCCGGTCAAGAAAGACGCAAATCGGCAAAAAGGAAGGTTCATCCGGCGCGGAAAGAAGAATGAAACGCGTGATCCGGTGGCGGAATTACTAAGTCAACTTGGCGATCAACACTCCGAATCGTTATCTGACGCGTGCCGGGAGTTTTCGTACATAACGCTGTATGCAGACCGATTGTTGGGGAAGGGGCTCCAAATTCCCGGCGCGAGATACGCGCTTCGACCTAGCGAAGACTACGTTCGCGCCGTTCGCCGGCAGCTGATCGAAGCATTTTCACAAAAAGATAGACCCAGCGCACCTTGAACTGCGGATGATCTACTTCGCTCGGGCGTCCTAGCCCATCGGAAGGCGGGAAGGTTCAACCTGCCTTGCGAAGAGACGATTCCAACAGTTGGAGACCTCTATCCCGACTTCCGCAACTCGGGGGTCGCGAAGATGCTAACCCATTGATTTTCCACAATCGGACCTCCAAAGGTCGGCACTACAGGGCGCCAAATGGAGGGGGCGAATCGAGGGCCGTCAGGCGCAGATCCGCGGTG